>DASWGE010000263.1:0-9070 GCA_036393895.1 Streptosporangiaceae bacterium
CGTCGGCAGCCCGCAAGTCCCGCCCGGCGTGCTCGAACGAGGCCTGCTACTACGCCTCCGTTTCGACCTCGACCTGTACGTCAACCTCCGCCCCGCCAAACAGCGGCCAGGGGTAGACGCCGCCGGCGCCGACGACCTCGACTTCGTCGTCGTCAGGGAGAACACGGAAGGGCTGTACGCGGGCGCCGGCGGCATCGTGCACCGCGGCACCGCCTTCGAGACCGCGACCGAAGAGTCCCTGAACACCAGAGCAGGCGTCGAGCGCTGTGTCAGGTACGCGGCCAAGCTCGCGGCCAAGCGCAGCGGCAAGCTCACCCTCGTCCATAAGACGAACGTCCTCACCAATGCCGGCAGCCTCTGGATGCGAGTGGCAGAAGAGGTTGCCGCCGACCAGGGCGTCAGCCTCGACTACACCCACGTCGACGCGGCCTGCCTGTACATGGTCAGCGACTCAGGCAGGTTCGACGTGATCGTCACCGACAACCTGTTCGGCGACATCCTCACCGACCTTGCCGCCGCCCTCACCGGCGGCCTTGGCCTGTCCGCGAGCGGCAACCTCAACCCGGACAGGACCGGCCCGTCGATGTTCGAACCAGTGCACGGCTCGGCCCCCGACATCGCCGGCACCGGCAAGGCCAATCCCGCGGGCGCTGTCCTGTCCGCGGCCCTCATGCTCGACCACCTGGGCGAGCCCGAAGCTGCAGCCGAACTCGAAGGAGCAGTCGACGCGGTGCTCGCGCACGGCGGTGCCGCGACGACGGAGGCCTGGGCCGACGCTCTAGCTGAGCAGCTCGCCAGCACGGAGGTGACCCGATGAATGCAGCGACAACGAGGGATTCCGCCGGGCGCGCCTTCGTCGAGATGTACGACACCACCCTCCGCGACGGTTCCCAGCAAGTCGGACTCGATCTGACCGTCGAGGACAAACTGAGAGTCGCCGCGGCGCTTGACGCGCTCGGGGTTGATGTCGTCGAGGGCGGGTGGCCTGGGTCGAACCCGAAGGACAAGGAGTTCTTCGCACGGGCCGGCGAGCTGCCGTGGCGGAACGCGCAGCTGGCTGCGTTCGGGGCGACGAGGCGGCCGAACCGGTCCGCCGACGGCGATCCTGACCTGGAGACGCTGCTCGTGGCGAAGACGCCGATCGTGACGCTGGTCGGCAAGGCGTGGACGCTGCACGTGGACGAGGCGCTGCGGACCACGCGCGAGGAGAACCTGGCTATGGTGGCCGACTCGGTGCGGTTCTTCGTGCGCGAGGGGCGGCGGGCCGTATTCGATGCTGAGCACTTCTTCGACGGCTACGCGGCCGACCGGAGCTATGCGCTCGCCTGCCTTTCCGCGGCCGCTGAGGCGGGTGCGGACACGCTGGCGCTGTGTGACACGAACGGCGGGACGCTGCCGGATGACATCCTGCGTGTCGTCCGGGACGTCCTCGGCCAGTTCCCGGCTCTCCGGGTCGGGGTGCACTGCCATAACGACTCCGCCTGCGCGGTGGCCAACTCGCTCGTGGCGGTGGGCGAGGGCGCGACGCATGTGCAGGGGGCGGCTAACGGGTACGGCGAGCGGTGCGGCAACGCCGACTTGTTCGCGGTGATCGCCGGGCTGGAGCTCAAGCGGGACTACGAGCTACTGCCGCCGGGGAGACTCGGCGCGCTCGCGGCCACGGCGCGGGAGATCGCGGAGGTCGCGAACCTGCCGTTTGACGCCAAGCAGCCCTACGTAGGGTCATCGGCCTTTGCCACTAAGGCAGGGTTGCACGCATCTGCCATCGCGCGGCGGCCAGACGCCTATTCGCACGTGGATCCCGCCAGCGTGGGCAACCAGACGCACGTGCTGGTCAGCGAGCTGGCCGGACGCAGCAACGTGCTGGTCAAAGCCGCCGAGATGGGGCTTGACTTGTCCAGCGATCCTGGACTTGCCACCACGGTGCTCGACGAGATCAAGGCCGCCGAGCACCGCGGCTACGCGTTCGAGGCGGCCGACGCCTCCTTCGAGCTGCTGGTCAGGCGCGTCGCTGGGCAAATGCCCTCGTGGTTCGACCTGGAGGGGTACCGGGTCGTCATCGAGAAGACCGGCGGTGCCGACCGGAGCGAGGCGATCGTCAGGCTGCTGCTCGGCGAGCAGCGAGTGGTAGCCGTCGGCGAGGGGGTCGGGCCGGTGCACGCGCTTGACCAGGCGCTGCGCAAGGCGCTCTCGGAGCTGTACCCGGAGCTTGCGAACATCCACCTCGTCGACTACAAGGTGCGGATCCTGGACGGCCGGGCAGCGACGAGCGCGGTGACCCGGGTCATGCTTACCTCCGCCGACCACGAAGGCGAGTGGACCACCGTCGGGGTTTCCGACGACATCGTCACCGCGTCCTGGGAGGCTCTTGCCGACGGGATCAGCTATGGCCTGCTCCGCGCAGGCGCGGAGGCGCTTATTCCCGCGTGATGAGCCGGCGTGTGCAGGCGACGGACCACTGAGTTTAGTTAAGCCAAAAAGGAGACTCTGAGCCGATGACCAATCTGCCGCGGCCGCGCAGCGGCCCGCTTACCACCGGCCCGGCAAGGGCACCGCAGCGCGCGATGCTGCGGGCGATCGGGCTGAGCGAGGACGACCTGCAACTGCCGCAGATCGCCGTCGCCTCGTCGTGGAATGAGGTAACACCCTGCAACCTGCACCTGAACGGGCTCGCCAAAGCGGCCAAGGAGGGCGTCAGGCAGGCCGGCGCAGTCCCGATCGAGTTCGGCACCATCGCGGTGTCCGACGGCATCGCGATGGGGCACGAGGGCATGAAGGCATCCCTCGTGAGCCGCGAGGTCATCGCCGATTCGGTCGAGCTGATGGTGCACGCGGAGCGGTTCGACGCCCTCGTCGCGATCGCCGGCTGCGACAAGTCGCTGCCCGGCATGCTGATGGCGTGCGCCAGGCTGAACGTGCCGGCCGCGTTCCTTTACGGCGGCACGATCCTGCCCGGGCACGCGCTCGGCAGGTCGCTGACGATCCAGGACGTGTTCGAGGCGGTCGGGGCGCAGGCGGCCGGCGACATGTCCGACGCCGACCTGCTCGCGGTCGAGCGGGCCGCCTGCCCAGGCGCTGGCTCCTGCGCGGGCATGTACACGGCGAACACGATGTCGGCCTGCTCGGAGGCGCTCGGTATGGCGCTGCCGGGAGCGGCCTCGCCGCCCGCGGTCAGCGCCGAGCGGACCGCCCTCGCCCGGGCGACCGGCGAGGCCGCCGTGCAGGCGCTCGCAGCCGGGCTGCGTCCGCGCGACATCCTGACCAGGACGGCGTTCCTCAACGCGGCTGCGGTCGTGATGGCCACGGCGGGGTCGACGAACGCGATCCTGCACCTGCTCGCGATCGCGGCCGAGGCCCAGGTGGAGCTGACCCTTGACGACTTCGACGTGATCAGCCGCCGCACGCCGCTGATCGCGTCGATGCGCCCGGCGGGCCGGTTCGTGATGAGCGAGCTCGACCAGGTCGGCGGGCTCCCCGTGGTGCTCCGCGAGCTGCTCGAGGCAGGGCTCATCGACGGCAGCGCGGTCACGGTCAACGGCCGTACGCTGGCCGAGAACGTCGCCACGGCACCGCGGCCCGACGGTGAGGTGGTGCGGCCGGTCAGCGACCCGCTCCTGGCCGAGGGCGGTCTTGCCGTGCTGCGCGGCAGCCTGGCCCCGAACGGCGCCGTAGTCAAGGTGCCTGGCCTGGAGACTCTGCGCTTCGAGGGCAGGGCCCGGGTGTTCGAGCGCGAGGAGGACTGCTTCGCCGCGATCACTGGCGGCAAGGTCGCCAAGGGCGACGTCGTGGTGATCAGGAACGAGGGCCCCAAGGGCGGGCCAGGCATGCGCGAGATGCTCGCCGTGACGGCCGCGATCAAGGGCGCCGGACTTGGCCAGGATGTGGTCCTCGTCACGGACGGCCGGTTCTCCGGCGCGACGTTCGGCGCCTGCATCGCGCACACAGCGCCAGAGGCGTTCGACGGCGGACCGATCGCGCTCGTCGCCGACGGCGACCCGATCGCGCTCGACGTGCCGCAGCGCCGCCTGGATCTGCTCGTCGGCGACGCGGAGCTTGACCGGCGGCGAGCAGGCTGGAAGCGCCCGGCGGCGAACTACACGAGCGGAGCGCTCGCGAAGTACGCGGCGCTGGTCTCCGGTGCCGACCGAGGCGCCGTCTGCCTGCCGCCCGCACAGTAGGAGTGCCGCGGCCAGGTCAAGCTCAAGGCGTACGGCGGTCAGCCCATCGCCGCGATGCGATTAGGATGACCGTTCGTCCGCCGTCGGCTTGCGTACATACGACACAATGAACCCCCAGATGGCTGTAGTGCGACAATCCCCGACCCGGAGGCTCGGCCCATGACTGAGGATCTGACCCGCAGGGGCCTGTTCGGGCTGGCCGGCGCGTCCGCAGCGAGCGCGGCCGGGCTCGGCCTGGGCGCCTGCACGCCCAGTCCCCCGTCTGTACGGACGATCCAGGCAGCGGACTCATCCTCCGGACCGCCGTTCGTATCCCGCCCGGACCTGACCCCGCCCAGGATCACGGTGCGGCGGCACGTTGTACCGTCCGACCCGCGCTACATATTCCTCAACGGCCCGTACTCCGGTCCGGGGCATGGCGGCAGCTATATCGTCGATACGCACGGCGAGTTGGTCTGGCTAGGGCCGAACACGGCGGCGCATCACCGGATGAACTTCAGCGTTCAGACTTATAACGGCCGGCCGGCGCTCACCTGGTTTCAGGGCCTGATCGTAGAGGGCTTCGGCAAGGGTGAGCTGGTCATCGCTGACTCCTCCTACAAGATCCTGCATACCATTCGCCCGGTCCAGGGCGAACTGGCCGACTTTCATGAGTTCGTGGTCACCCCGCCCGGCACGCAAGGCTCGAAGCTCGGCACCGCGCTGATCACGATCTACCGGGCGCACTCGAACGTTGACCTGCGCGCCGTTCGCGGACCAGCCAACGGCCACCTGCTCTCGGGGGTGGCTCAGGAGATCGACATCGCGACCGGAAAGCTACTGTTCGAATGGGACAGCTGGGCACGCACCAATCCGCCCGTACCGCTGACCGAGACCTACCAGAAGCTCGGCGTCAGGGACGGCGGCCACGGGACGGCGTCCTCGCCGTACAACTACTTCCACATCAATTCGATCGCCGAGGTCGGCGACGGCACGGGAGACCTACTGATCTCCGGAAGGAACACCTGGACCGTTTACCGAGTCAAGCGCACGACCGGGCACATCGTCTGGCGGCTGAACGGCAAGAGGTCGGACTTCACGATGGGACCGCGGAGCAAGTTCTTCTGGCAGCACCACGTACGCCCGCACAGCAACGGCCGGCTGGCCGTATTCGACAATGGCGGGCTGCCGGCCGAGGAGCGGAACTCCCGGGCGATAGTGCTCTACGTCAACACGAAGACGAAGCGCGTCTTTCTGCAGAAGGCCTACATACATCCGCGCCAAACCTACCTGGCGGGCGCCATGGGCAGCGCCCAGCTGCTGCGTGACGGCCGGATGTTCGTCGGCTGGGGCACCGAGCCGCACTTCTCGGAGTTCGCGGCCGACGGACGGCTGCTGCTCGACGCCGACATAATCAAAGGTGCTCCGTCCTACCGTGCGTTCACTGAGAACTGGACCGGCCATCCAGCCGACCTCCCTGCGGTCGCTGCGCGCCACCGCACGGGAGGCGCCACCGTCTACGCTAGCTGGAACGGCGCCACCGAGGTCAGGTCATGGACCGTGTTCGCCGGGAAGACGAAGACCTCGCTAGCTAGGGTCGGTGCGGCGCGAAAGACCGGCTTCGAGACCGCCATCGCCGTCGGCAGCAAAGGTCCCTACTTCGCTGTTCACGCCCTCGATGCGAAGGGCAAAGTGCTGAAGAAATCGGCTCCCGTTAAGATCGGCTGAGGTAATGGGGTATAACGGCCTGCATCGGGCGCATCGAAGCTTCTGGTCTAGAATCTCTGGCCTCGGCAAAGGCTGCGCGATGATCAGCTGACCGCGCAGCAATTGATCTTGTGGCGAGGTACCGCATGAACGAGCGCTTGACCCGGCGGCAGCTGCTGAAGCGGACCGGCACGGCCGCCGCGGCGGCGGCTGGCCTGGGCCTTGTCGGCTGCGGGACGAGCAGCGCCAACGAGCGTAACGCGCGCCGGCCGGACAAGAATCTTCAGCACTTTGTGTCACGGCCCGACCTGACGCCCCCCAAGGTCACGCTGCGTCAGTTCGTTCCCGATCACGACCTGCAGTACCTGTTCCTGGGCCTCGCCAATTCCGGTCCCGCCCAGGGCGGCGCGATGATCATGGATACCACTGGCGAGCTGGTCTGGTTCTCGCCCGACACGCTGAACCAATCGAAGCTGGACTTCGAGCGCCAGACCTACCAGGGCAAGCCGGTCCTGACCTGGTTTCAGGGCCGGGTCATCTCGGGCGGTTACGGCGAGGGCGTCGGCATCATCGCCGATGACACCTACCAGGTGATTCACACCATCCGCGCCTGGCACGGCCTGAAGGTGGACCAGCACGAATTCGTGGTGACCCCGCAGGGGACCGCGCTGGTCACCGCGTTCCGCAAGCTGCGGTACGACCTGTCGGCAGTTGGCGGGCCGAAGAATGGCTGGATGCTGTCCGGAGTCGCGCAGGAGATCGACATCGCCACCGGCAAGCTGCTGTTTGAATGGGACAGCCTCGACCACGTCGGCGTGGACGAGGCGTACCTTCCGATCGAGGGCGGGCACGGGCATAATTCGAAGCCGTACGACTACTTCCACATCAACACTATCGCTGAGGCCGGGGACGGTGACCTGCTGATCGGCGCCAGGAACACCTGGTGCGTGTACAAGGTCAGCAGGAAAACCGGCAAGATCGCCTGGCGGCTGAACGGCAAGAAGTCGGACTTCACGATGGGACCGGGCAGCGAGTTCTACTGGCAGCACGACACCCGGCCGCACGGCCCCAGCACCCTGACGGTCTTCGACGACGGATACGACGGTGTCTTGCCCAAGAACGAGAACGAGTCGCGGGCGCTGATACTCAACATCGACTACAGCAAGATGCTCGTCACGCTGGTAAGGCAGTTCACCCACCCGCATGAGCTGGTGCTCGCCAAGGCCATGGGCAATGCGCAGCTGCTGCCTGGCGGCGGCATGTTCGTCGGCTGGGGCACGAACCCGTACTTCTCGGAGTTCTCCCCCGACGGAAAACTGATCATGGACGGCCAGCTCATCAAGGGAGACCCCACCTACCGGTCGTTCATCGGCGACTGGTCGGGTCATCCGACCGAGCTTCCTGCCGTTGCGGCCCGGCGCCGGCCTGGCGGCGCCACGGTATATGCGAGCTGGAACGGCGCGACCGAGGTGGCGTCCTGGAGCGTGCTGGCCGGGGCGGCGCAAACCACCTTGAAAAAGGTCGGCGCCGCACCTAAATCGGGGTTCGAGACCGCTATCACCGTGCCAGCCAAGGGCCCGTATTTCGCTGTCGAGGCCCGTGACGCGAAGGGCCGCGCGCTGTCGGTGTCCCTGCCGGTCAAGGTCGACTGACTGTCGGCGTGGGCCGTCCGGCCCGCTCACATTTCCGGCGCTGAGGCCGCGCGCCGCCAGCAGCCGGAACGGCTTTGACTTCAAGCGCGCCTGAGCTCTTAGGCTACGGGGGCGACATTCTGCGGCACGAAGGCTGAGGCGATGGCGGACGGACTGTGGGCGGCGGAACGGCGGGCGCTGACCGCGGGCCTGGCGGCGACTATTACCTTCGTCGCCGCCGAGGCGCTCGCGGTCGTCACCGTGATGCCGCTAGTCGCGAGGGACCTGAACGGGCTGGGCCTGTACGGCTTCGTGTTCAGCGCGTTCCTGCTAGGGACGATGGTCGGCATAGTCGCGGCGGGCCGGGCGGCCGACCGGCGCGGGCCCGCCGCTCCGTACCTGGCCGGGGTCGCCGTGTTCAGCATCGGGCTGACGATCGCGGGGCTGGCTACGTCGATGCCCATCCTCATCGCCGGCCGTGCGCTGCAGGGGCTAGGTGCAGGCGCGGTCCCGGCAGTGGCCTACGTGGCGATCGGCCGCAGCCTGCCTGACCACCTGAGGGCGCGGATGATGGCCGTGCTGTCGACGGCCTGGGTGGCGCCAGGCCTTGCCGGGCCGGCCCTCAGCGCTGAGGTGGCTAGACTCTTCGGCTGGCGGTGGGTCTTCCTCGGCCTGCTGCCTTTCGTCGCGCTGACAGGGCCGGTCGCCATTCCTGCCCTCGTGCGGCTGGGCCGCGCGCCGGCGAAGGTTATCCGGCCGGGCGAGCCTCCGGCGCATGCCGATGACGCCGGGCACCGGCTGATCGACGGGGTCGGCGTGGCAGTCGCCGCCGGGCTCGTGCTCACCGGCCTGACGCTGGCGGTCGGGTCGGCGACCAGCGTGGCCCCCGCAGGCGCGGGAGCGTCGGGCGCGGCAGGCGTCCCTGGTCCGCTGAGCGTCGCCGCGGGCTGCGCGCTCTTCGCCGCCGGCTGCGCGCTCGGCGTACCTGTGCTCCGCCGCCTGATGCCCGCGGGAACGTTGTCGGCCAGGTACGGGCTCCCGGCCACGACGCTCAGCCGCGCGCTACTGACCTTCTGCTTCTTCGGTGCCGACGCGTTCGTCACGCTCACGATCACGATCCTGCGGCACCGGACGCCCGTGCTGGCTGGCCTGGCGGTGACCGGCCCGGCGCTGACATGGACGGCGGGCTCCTGGATTCAGGCCCGGGCGAACGCCCGGTGGCAGGGCAGGCGCCTGGTCAGGATCGGGCTGGTGATCATCCTGGCGGGAATCGCCGGGCTCAGCGCCATGCTGCGCCCTGATGTGCCGGTCGCCGAAGGGATCGTCGCGTGGACGGTCGCCGGCCTCGGGATGGGCCTGTCCTACTCGCCGATCACGCTGCTGATGCTCGCTGAGGCTCCGGCGGGCCGGGAGGGCTGGGCGTCGGCGTCGCTGAACCTGGCCGACGTGCTCGGCAGCGCGCTCGGAATCGGCATCGGCGGGGCCGCAATCAGCGCGGCGGTGCGGTTCGGCTGGTCGCTGTCGGCAGGGCTGGCGGTCGCGTTCGGCATCACCGCCGCCGGTGGAGTGCTGGCG
>DASWGE010000264.1:0-7217 GCA_036393895.1 Streptosporangiaceae bacterium
GACAACGCGGCTGCTGCTCTCGCCGTCACCGAGCGGCTGATCGGCCAGGGCCTGTCGGTCACCATGGACTATCTCGGCGAGGATACGGTCGATCCTGACCAGGCCGCCGCCGTCGCGAACGAGTACGTGGCCCTGCTTGACCTGCTGGCATCCGCGGGCCTGACCGTGGGCGGAAGGGCTGAGGTATCGGTCAAGCCAACCGCCGTCGGGCTTGGCCTGCCCGAGCACGGCGCGAAGACGGCGGCGGAGAACATCGTCAGGATCTGCGCAGCCGCCCGTGCGGCCGGCACTACGGTGACGGTCGACGCGGAGGACCAGCACAGGGTCGAGGCAACGCTGCGCCTGGTCAACGAGCTGCGCGCGGACGTTCCCGACCTGGGTTGCGTGATCCAGTCTTACCTCAGACGGAGCCCTGGTGACTGCGAGGCCCTAGCCGTGGCCGGGTCACGGGTACGACTGTGCAAGGGTGCCTACCGGGCACCCGACGGGGTCGCGTTGGCTGCCAGGTCGGAGATCGATCGCAGCTACGCGCGGTGCATGCGGATCCTGCTCGATGGCCGCGGCTACCCGATGCTGGCCACCCACGACCCGCGGCTCATTGCGATCGCGAAGTCGCGAGTCAGCACGATCGGTCGCGATCCTGGCAGTTTCGAATACCAGATGCTGTACGGGATCAGGACCGACGAGCAGGCCCGCCTGGCGGCTGAGGGCGCGCAAGTGAGGGTGTACGTGCCATACGGGAACGACTGGTACGGCTACTTCATGCGCAGGCTCGCGGAGCGGCCGGCGAACCTGACGTTCTTCCTCCGCGCACTCTCCTCCCGCCAGTAGCGGTCCGGCCTTGCCGCCCGGCCGGGCTAGGCTCGGAGGATGATCGCGATTCTTGGCGCGGGAAAGATGGGCGAGGCGCTGCTGTCGGGGATGCTCAGGGCCGGCGTCGCGCCGTCCGGCGTCATCGCTGCCGCGCGCAGGCCGGAGCGGGCAGAAGTGCTGCATGACTCCTACGGCATCGACGTGACCACGGCGGGCGAGGCTGCCGACAAGGCCGACACGCTCGTCATCACCGTCAAGCCGCAGGACATGGCTGGCCTGCTGGAGGAGATCGCGCCGCACGTCAACGCCGATCAGCTGGTGATCTCGGTGGCCGCGGGGATCACGACCAGGTTCATCGAGTCCAGGCTGGGAGCGCAAGCTGCGGTCGTGCGCGTGATGTCCAACACACCCGTGCTGGTCGATGAGGCGATGAGCGTGATCTCGCCAGGGCGGTTCGCGAGCGAGCAGCACCTGCGCAGGACCGAGGAACTGCTCAGGCCGGTCGGCAAGGTGCTGCGGATTCCCGAGTCGCAGCAGGACGCTGCCACCGCGCTGTCCGGCAGTGGCCCCGCATACGTCTATTTCCTTGTGGAGTCAATGGTGGATGCCGGCATCCTGCTGGGAATGTCGCGCACATCAGCGCTCGAGATGGTCAAGCAGGCCGTTTACGGCGCGGCCACGATGTTGCGGGAATCCGGTGAGCATCCGGTGATCCTGCGCGAAGCGGTGACGTCGCCAGGCGGGACGACGATCAGCGCGATCAGGGAACTGGAGCGGCACGGCGTCCGCGCAGCCTTCATCGCCGCCATAGAGGCCGCCAGGGACCGAGGGCGGGAACTTGGCGCCGGCTAGCTAGCCGGAGATAGCTGCATAAATTGGCAGGTCGGCACGAAGGCATCCGGCCAAATCACACTGCTGCTCGGGGGTTGCCCTTTTGCGTGTACCAATTACGCTGGAGACGGGCGTGACTGGTGCGCTGGATATCGCTTGGCGCAGCGGAAAGCGCCGGAGAGGGCTATCGATGGCAGCAGAGGCTACTCCGCTCAGTGCCGTCCGATTCCTGACGGTGGCTGAGGTAGCGGCGATCATGCGTGTGTCGAAGATGACCGTTTACCGTCTCGTCCACTCGGGGGACCTGGAGGCGATCAGGGTCGGCCGGTCGTTCCGGGTACCTGAGCGTGCGGTCGACCAGTACCTCAGGGACGCTTTCGTCGAGGCGGGCTGATCCGGAACCCGACCCGCCTGGATGCGGTCGGCAGGGCCCAGATAGCTAGCCGGGGACAGCCGCGGTAGGCCGACGGGGGTACGCTGTGGCACTGGCGTGCGCCCCGGGCAGCGTGGCTGCCGCGGTGAATGCTAGGCATGCCGTTGCGCGTGGTATCGATCGAGGGTGGTCTCGTGGGCTCAGTAATTAAGAAGCGCCGCAAGCGGATGGCGAAGAAGAAGCACCGCAAGCTGCTGCGCAAGACGCGCGTCCAGCGCAGGAACAAGAAGTAGCAGGTTGCCTGGCGGGTCAGGGCTGACTCGCCAGGCAACCTGCCGGGCGGGGTTGGCGATGCCGATGATCGGAAGATGAGCGGCCCAGGGCCGCCGATCGCCGCCGAATGGATCGGGCGCCTGGCCAGCGCCGCAGAATTCCTGCGACGGCGGGCCGCGCGCGATTACGTGGTAGACGCCGAAACCGGCTTCGATCCTGAACTGAACCGTGCCGTGCTCATGCCTGCCGCGAGGGCGCTGTACAAGGGCTGGTTCAGGGTCCGGATGCGGGGACTCGAGCACGTGCCGTCTGACGGTCCCGCCCTTATCGTCGCCAACCACTCAGGCGTCCTCCCGCTCGATGCGGTCATGCTCCAGGTAGGAATTCTCGACGAGCACCCCGCGGGGCGGAACTTGCGGCTGCTGGGCGCCGACATGGTGTACTCGGTCCCGCTGCTCGGCTGGGTGGCGCGGGCCAGCGGCCATGTGCCAGCCAAGCCCGCCGAGGCGGAGCGGTTGCTGAGGGCAGGCGAGCTTGTCGGGGTGTTTCCCGAGGGCTTCAAAGGGATCGGCAAGCCATTCAGCGACCGATACCAGCTGCAGCGATTCGGTCGCGGCGGGTTCGCAAGGACGGCACTGCGGACCGGTGTTCCGCTCATCCCGGTCGCGATTGTGGGGGCAGAGGAGATTTACCCGATGGTGGCCGACTGGCAGGAGCTGGCAACGAGGCTGGGGCTGCCCTACTTCCCTGTCACGCCGCTCTTCCCGTGGTTCGGGGCGCTCGGTGCCGTTCCGCTGCCATCAAAGTGGCTGATCGAGTTTTGCGACCCCGTGCGCACGGACGGCTTCGCTCCTGATCAGTGCGATGACGGCGAGGTCATCGACGAGCTCGTGGCCAAGGTGAAGGACACGATCGCCACAAAGATCGACGAACTGCTCGCCGAGCGCGGCCCGGCCTTCGGCGCCTGAGCGCTCGGCGTCGCCTACCTGGCCCGGTCAGCCAGGCCAGCCGCCCGGTGCCGGCGGACCGCGATGCCTGCGGCTAGACCGCCGGCCACGACGCCGGCCCCGGCCGCAACCGGGATCGCGATGATGGTGACCCTGCGGCCCTTCCTGAAGTCGTGAATCGGCCAGTTCCGCTCCCGTGCCAGGGCGCTGAGCTGAGCATCCGGGTTGACGACGTTTGGATGCCCGACCAGGTTGAGCATCGGCAGGTCATTAATCGAGTCGCTGTAAGCGCTGCACTCCGCCAGAACCAGGCCCTCGCGTTCGGCCAGTGCGAGCACGGCCGCTGCCTTGGCCTCGCCGTGCAGCAGCCCGCCGACCAGCCTCCCGGTGTAGACCCCCTCCGAGGCCTCGGCCACGGTGCCAAGGGCGCCAGTGAGCCCAAGCCTACGAGCGAGGATCTCGGCGAGCTCGACTGGCGTGGCGGTCACCAGCCAGACCCGCTGACCAGCGTAGAGATGCGCCTGGGTGAGTTCCCTTGAGCCCTCCCAGATCCGGCTGGCCATCGTATCGTCGTAGATCTCCTCGCCCAGCGAGGTGATGTCTTCGACCTTGTGGCCCGCGACGAATGCCAGCGCTGCCTCCCTGGCCGCGTCGATCCGATCGGCGTCCTCGGCTCCCCGAACCCGGAAGATCAGCTGGCCGATCGCCATCTTGACCAAGTCTCGAGGCCCGAACAGTTTGCGTGCCGCCAGGCCCCTGGCAAAGTGGTAGATCGACGCCCCCCGCATGAGGGTATTGTCGACATCGAAGAAGGCGGCGGCCCGCGGGTCAGGAGCGACCGGCGGCGGGCGGCTGACCATCGCGGCTGCGGCGGCCGCCTCCCCCGCGACCGCAGCCCTGTCATGGCGTCTTGGTAGCGCCGTCACGGTAGTCGAGCCTAATGGGTACTCTAGGTAAACCTGAGCGGACCTCGCCGGGAAGGGCCGCTACTTAGCTGGACAGCGGAGTTCGCCGAGCAGGTGAGTTTCCGCGCCATAGGCAGGAATGACAACCTCTCTGATAGTGGTCGGCCTGGGCGCTGTGGCCGCGGCGGTGGGAACCGGTGCGCTGGCCGGGCGCTGCGTTCGGACACCGAGGATCTTCCTGATCGCTTGGACGCTTGCTGTCTTCGGGCTTGCCGTCGCGCTCGCCGCCCAGGCGCTCGGCTACCTGTCCGGCTACAGCGATCCGATTTTCCGCGGCATGGAGATCGGCGCTCAGGCCGTCGCACCGCTCGGCCTCTGCCTCGGCCTCGTCGAAATGATCGGCAGGAGCGTTCCCGGCCGCTTCGCCATGCGGCTCGCCGTGTCGGCGATCGGCGTTATCGTCCTGGTCATTCTCGGAAACGATCCGCTGAGCACGACCACCCCCCTAACCAGTTCCTGGCCTGACCCGGCCGTCTTCTATCAGCTGATACCCGCCGGCCTGATCGACTTCCTCGCCGTTTTCACGGTCGCGACCGCGGTGGTCAGCGGGCTTGTCGTGCTTGTCAGGTCCAGCCGGGGCCCGGCGTTCGAGGCGATGGTCAGGCCTGCGCTCACCGCAGCGGCCGCCGCCGTCGTAATCGCCGTGCCAGGCCTGATGATGCTCGCCCACGTCAGGCTGAGCAGCGCGATCTTCGCCCTGACGACGGTGCTGGCTGCCGCGCTTACCTGGCTCGCTGCCACGACCGCCAGCCGCAGGGGTCTGGCCGATGACCGCCTGGCCGATGACCGCCTGGCTGTCGACCGGGCAGGCCACAGGCAGTTTGGCGGCCAGGGCTGGCATGAATCGGATGCCGAGCCCGAAGACGCGGGCGACCGCCTCGATCCAGTCGATGATTACCTGAGCTCGGGATACCGGGACGAGGCCGCCTACCAGGGCCGCCGCGGATCCGGGGCAGGCCGGCGGGATCCAGACGCTGATATCGGCTACCCCGCACTCGCCGCGCTCGCGGCGGAACGGTCCGACCACGGCCAGTACGAATCGGGCGAGCTTGAGCCTGACCCGCGCGCGGGCGTTCTCGAGCCATACGGCGACGTGGCCATGAACGACAGCCACCGCAGTCGGCTGGCTGAGGGAGGCGATCCGCCGTCGCAGCTGTTCGGCCAGATCACGATCTACACGCTGCTCGACGACCGGCTTCCCGAATTCGACCGGATGACCGAGCGGGTTGTCGAGGAGGTCAGGTCGCGGGAGCCCGGCACCCTCGTCTACATCGTCCACGCCGTGCCCACCGCTCCGATGCAGCGGATTCTGTACGAGGTCTACCGCGACCGCGCCGCCTATGACGAGCATCTCGCCCGGCCCTACGTCATGAGGTACGTCGCTGAGCGACGATCCATGGTGCTGGCCACCAACGCCATCGAGCTCGGCTTGCAGCAAGCCAAGGTTTCCGCGCTTCCCTCCTACTCGGCGATCTCCGACATCCTGAGCGAATCGGGGATCGACCTGACCGGCGTCACCCGCGCATCGCGGGGTGCTGCCGCTGGCGCGGCCGGACACCACGGCAGGCCTCCGCCGCACGAGCCGCCCGGATCCGCTCCCTTGCGCCACGGCCCGGGCGGTCAGGACGCCGATGAGCCCGGTTACGAAGGCTGGGCCGGGCTGCGCGACGAGGACTCCTGGCACCGGTGACGGCGCGCACGATCACCTTGTTGTCGCGGCCGGGTTGTCACCTGTGCGATGAGGCGCGCAGGACCATCGCCAGGGTCGCTGCGGACCTGGATATCGCCTGGGTCGAGCGGGATGTCACCGATTCCGCCGACGACTTGCGGGAGTACGGCGAGATGATTCCCGTCACCCTGATTGACGGCGTTCAGCACGACTTCTGGCGGGTGGACGAGAGCAGGCTCCGCCGGGCGCTCAGCTCGTAGGTGACCGGCGCCTGGCCGGGCGGGGTTGCCGACTTTGTGCAAACGTTCACAAGAGCGTACGGTGTAGAGCGAGAGCATGAAGCGGACGGTTTCCGCAGGTCCCGCCCGTGGCGACGATCCCCCCAGGAGTTGCCGGCGTATGTCCCGCCGAACCAGGTCAGACAGCAGCTTGCAGGGCATCCCGGAGGCGACCATCGCTCGCCTGCCGCTCTATCTGCGTGCCCTGTACGCGCTCGCCGACCGCGACATCGCGTCAGTGTCGAGCGAGGAACTCGCGGCCGCCGCAGGCGTGAACTCAGCCAAGCTCCGTAAGGACCTGTCACACCTGGGCTCTTACGGCACCCGTGGCGTCGGCTACGACGTGGACTACCTGATCTACCAGGTGTCGCGTGAACTTGGGCTCACCCAGGACTGGCCGGTGGTCATCGTAGGAGCCGGAAACCTGGGCCGGGCGCTGGCCAACTATGGCGGTTTCGCGTCCCGCGGGTTCCGCGTCGCCGCGCTCCTCGACTCTGATCCGGCCGTGATCGGCAGCGTCATCGCAGGCCACCGGGTAAGGGCGGCGGACGAGATCGAGCGCGTGGTCTCCGACTACGGGGTGATGATCGGCGCCATCACGGCACCCGCCGTCGCGGCGCAGGGGATCTGCGACCGGCTCGTGGCGGCCGGCGTCACCAGCATCCTGAACTTCGCGCCTGTAGTGCTGAGCGTGCCTGACGGCGTGGATGTGCGTAAAGTCGACCTGTCAATCGAGTTGCAGATCCTCGCGTTCCACGCCCAGCGCCGGTCGGTGGTCCGGGTACTGCACCGGGGTGAGCCCGGCGTCGGCGTCGCGGCCAGCAACGGGAGTCCCGCTGCCGCGAAGAGAACGCTGGCATTGGATGGTGACGGTCAGGTGCGAGCCGAGGCGGTTGGATCATGAGCGTGCTCGCGGTCGGCCTCAGTCACGCCAGCGCTCCGGTGACCACGCTCGAGCGTGCCGTGGTGTCCGGCGACGCGCAGGTCAAGCTGCTGCAGGATGTCTTTGCTGCAGAGAACGTCGCGGGCTCGCTGGTTCTGTCCACCTGCAACAGGATCGAGGTATAC
>DASWGE010000265.1:0-3886 GCA_036393895.1 Streptosporangiaceae bacterium
GAGGAGGCGATTAGCTCATGACGCAACGCAATCCACATTCTCCGGCTGACGGGCCGCCGCAGCCCCGGCAGCCACGGGCGATGCCCCTCGACCGGCGGGCGTTCCTGCGGCTGACCGGTGCGGCCGGAACGCTCGGCGCGACCGGACCGCTGCTGGCCGCGTGCTCGACGAGCCCATCCGGGCATGTCTCCGGCCGAGTTGCCGGCACCAGGATCAAGGAGTACGTGCCGGGCCCGCAGCCGGTATCCGGCGGCCGGCGTGGCGGCACGGTCAAGGTGGCATGGTCCGATCCGCCTGACTCGTTCGACCCGGCGCTCGGATCGAACCTCACCGCGTGGGACTGCCTGACCGAGCTGGTCTACTTCGGTTCACTGATGGCCTACGACAAGCAGTTCGGCGGTCCGGTGCCGAACCTGGCCGCCGCCCCGCCCGTCATCAGCAAGGACGGCAAGACGCTGACGTTCAAGATCCGGCCGGACGTGAAGTTCCACAACGGCCGGACGATCGTCGCGGCCGACTTCAAGTACGCGTGGGAGCGCATGCTCGACCCCAAGCTGCAGAGCTGGGGCGCGAGCTACCTGTCATCGGTGGTCGGAGCCAACGCGATCATGGCTGGCAAGGCCAAGCAACTGGATGGCGTCGAAACCCAGGGCGACAGCACGCTGATCGCGAACCTGACCGCGCCGGACTTCACCATCTTGAACGCCTTCACTCAGCCGATCACCGCACCGGTGCCGAGCGAGGAGGTCGCCAAGCTCGGGAAGCAATTCGGTCAGACGCCGGTCGGCTACGGCCCGTTCAAGATCGTTTCCTACGACTCGGCGGCGCAGACCGCCAGGTTCGAGAAGAACCCTGACTACTTCTATGCCGGGCTGCCCTACCTGGCCGCGGTCGAGTACCGCTGGGGAATCGACCCGCAGATCCAGCTGCTGCAACTCGAGCACGGCGAGACAGAGATCATCGGTCCTGGCCTGCCGCCCACCGAGGCGGGTCAGGTTCTCGCGACGCCGACGCTGAAACCGCTCGCGCAGCCCAGGCCATCGCCCGGCAACATCTGGCTGACCATGTACCCGGAGACGGCGCCGCAGTTCGCCAGCCGCGAGGTCAGGCAGGCGATGAACTGGGCGATCGACAAGTCGGCGCTCGGCAGGATCACCTACGGCACGAGCGAGCCGTGGGGCGCGCCGTTCCCGAAGGATCTTGCCGACTTCCCCAGCACCTTCCAGCCGTACGGCTATGACCCGCAGCGGGCCCGTGACCTGCTTGCCCAGGCCGGCTACAAGAAGGGGTTCTCGGTCACGCTTTCGGTGGCATCGGACGCGCCGTTCCCCGCCATCGCCCAGGTCGTTCAGCAGCAGTACGCGGCCGTCGGCGTGCACGTGACGCTCAATCAGGTGGACTCGAACGCGCTGTACAGCCTGGAGTCCGCACAGCAGGCGGGCCGCAAGAAGCTGCAGATGTCGACGGACACCTGGTACATGGTGCAGCCGACACCGGCCGACGAGGTCAACGCGATCTATACGACGGGCGCATCGAGCAACTACTGCGCCTACTCGAACAAGCAGGTCGACGCGCTGGCGAAGCAGGCGGCGACCGATTTCAACACGGTGTCGCGGAACAAGCTCTACGCCCAGATCCAGCAGCTAATCGGAGCTGGCCGCGGTCGGCCTGGCGGGCGCGGACCTGCACAGCTACCCGTCGCGCTACTCCGGCGGCGGCCGGCAGCGGATCGCGATCGCGCGGGCCCTGATCAGCGCGCCGCAGGTGCTGATCTGCGACGAGCCGACGTCGAGCCTGGACGTCTCGGTCCAGTCGCAGATCGTCAACCTGCTCCTCGACGCGGGTCGCCAGCGCGACCTGTCGATGCTGTTCGTCACTCACGACCTGGACCTGATCGGCCGGGTCGTGGACACAGTCGCCGTCATGTACAGCGGCCGGGTGGTCGAGACCGGGCCAGCCGAGCTGATCCGCCGGTCGCCACGGCACCACTACACCAAGGCTCTGCACGACGCGGTTCCCGCGGACCACCCGAGGCACCGCAGGCTCGCGGCCACGGCGGTCGCCGTCGGCGCCGGTTCGGTGGCCGGCATCGCGGGCGACGTCGAAGCTGGCACCGCACGGGTCCCTGACGCAGGAACCCCCGACCAGATCGACGCCGAACCGTCCCGGTCAGCCTGGCCCGGCCTGGTCCACCGCGATAGCTGCGTGTTCGCCAGCCGGTGTCCACGCGCCGAGTCGCGATGCCGCCAGGAGCGCCCGCCGATGACCGCGGACGACGGCGGCAGATCCTACGCTTGCTTTTACCCGATATGAGGTATTCGCTCGCTCACTAGCGCACGAGGTATCCGTTCTGATGGAGAAGATGACTGATGACGGCTGAGTTCGACGCGGTCATAGTCGGCGGCGGCCACAACGGCCTGGTAGCCGCCGCTTACCTGGCGCGCAGCGGGCTGCGCACGCTGGTCTGCGAGCGACGGCACGTGGTAGGCGGGGCGGCAGTCAGCGAGCATCCGTTCGGCCCCGACTACACAGTCACTTCGCTGTCCTACGTTGTCTCCCTGCTGCCGGCCGATCTTGTCAGCGACCTGCGCCTTGACCGGCACGGCTATCACGTGTACCCGCAGGGCCCCTACTTCGCGCCGCGCGCCGACGGCCGGTACCTGCGGCTGCCCGCGGATCCCGCGCAACGGCACGCCGAGATCGCGAAGTTCTCCTGCCGGGACGCTGACAACTACGACAGCTACGAGGCACGCCTGGCCAGGATCGCCGCGATACTGGGTCCGCTGCTCAGCGAGATCCCGCCGAAACTGGGATCGCGGCGGCCCCGTGATCTGCTCGGGCAGAGCATGCTCCTGCGGCATCTGCGCAAGGTCGACACCAGGATGGCCGTCGACATCACCAGGCTGCTTACCGGCAGCATCGCCGACCTGCTCGATCAGTACTTCACCAGCGACGCGCTGCGCGGGCTGCTCTCGGTCTCTGGCGTGATCGGCATGTGGGCAGGGCCGCGGTCGGCCGGCACTGGCTATGTGACTCTGCACCACCACATCGGTGACACCGCCGGCCAGGCGGGGGCGTGGGGCTTCCCGCGCGGCGGGATGGGAGCGGTCACGGCGGCGCTCGCCGGCGCGGCGCGCGGCTTCGGGGCACAGATCCGGACCGGCACCGAGGTGGCAGCGATCACGACGTCCGGTGACCGCGTGACTGGCGTGGACCTGGTCTCCGGTGCGCACGTGCCGGCATCAACCGTGGTCACCACGGTGCATCCGAGGCTCTCGTTTCTCAAACTGATCGATCCTACGGTCCTGCCGGCCGAGTTCGTCGCCGATGTCCGCGGCTGGCAGAGCAGGAGCGGGACGGTCAAGGTGAACCTGGCGCTCGATAAGCTGCCAAAGTTCGCCAGTCATCCCGCCTTCGACCCGCAGGTGCACGGTGGGACCATCGTGCTGGCCGAGAGCCTCGACGAGATCGAGAAGTCCTTCCAGCAGGCGGTCGCCGGGTGCCCGTCGGCGACGCCGTTCGCTGACATCTGCATTCCGAGCGTCTTCGACGACTCGCTCGCGCCAGCCGGCCAGCACATCATGTCAATGTTCACCCAGTGGGTGCCGCACACCTACGCGGACCAGCCGCGAGAGCCGGAACTCGAACGCTACGCCGACCGGGTGATCGCCAGGATGGACGATGTCGCGCCCGGCTTCGCGGGCTCGGTCCTGCACCGCCAGGTGATCGGCCCGAATCAGATGCAGATGAGTACGGCCTGGTCGGCGGCAACATCTTCCACGGCGAGCTGACGATGGGGCAGATGTTTCACGCCAGGCCGGCCGCCGGGTATGCGGATCTGCGCACCCCGCTTCGCGGGCTGTATCAGGCCGGCTCGTCGACGCAC
>DASWGE010000266.1:0-6012 GCA_036393895.1 Streptosporangiaceae bacterium
GTCCTGGTGCAAGGCCAGGCCGGCCTCGCGCTGCCGTCAGGAGAGGTGCGCGACGGCGAGGACTACCTGATCGACACTGTGCTGCGGGTGCCGCTGGAGACGGCGGGCTTCCGCTACCAGCACTTCCGCCCGTTCGGCCTGGACGGCGATCACCTGTACGGCTGGATCGAGGGCGCTCCTTACACCGGCTGGCGCCCGCATGCCGAGCCGGAACTGACCGCCGCATCGGCCGAGGACGCCGCCGCCCGCCTGCGGGACGCAGGCCGACCCGACCTGGCTGCGGTCGTCCGCGCCGCCGCTCGGTCGCACCGGACACTCGATGACCAGACTTACTACGCCGACAGCCTGCGCACTCTGGAGCGCGCCTATCTGCGCGGCCGGACTCCGCAGGACGGCTCAGGTTTCGGCGGTGACGAGCACGCCTGGCGGCAGGCTCGCCATCACATTAC
Source organism: Streptosporangiaceae bacterium (assembly GCA_036393895.1). Lineage (GTDB taxonomy): Bacteria > Actinomycetota > Actinomycetes > Streptosporangiales > Streptosporangiaceae > Chersky-822. The sequence goes on from DASWGE010000266.1 coordinate 450, forward strand.
TGAGGGGATGACCACCGCCGGCACCTTCCTCGATGTCGGCTGCGCTAACGGCTTGCTGATGGAGTCCGTTGTCGCCTGGTGCGCCGAGCGGGGCCTGCGCCTCGAACCATTCGGCATCGACCTCGCCTCCAGCCTGGTCGAGCTCGCCCGGCGGCGCCTGCCCCAGTGGGCTGACCGGATCTGGGCAGGCAACGCGATCGACTGGACGCCGCCGGACGGCCGGCGCTTCGACTATGTGCACGTGCTCCTCGATTGCGTGCCGACCCACCGCCGCGGCGACCTGATCAGGCACCATCTCGCCGGCACCGTCAGCGAGGGCGGCGGCCGGCTGCTGGTCAGCGACTACTCGGCCGACTCGGCGCGCGGATGGCCGACCGCAGCCCAGACGCTCAGGGCCCTCGGCTTCGCCTGCGCGGGCGAGAGCACGGGCGGGAGCCTGCCGGGTCCGCCGCCCGCCCCAACCGCATGGGTCGATAGCTGCTGAGCCGGCCTGCTTAAGCGCGCTGAGCCAGAACCTGGCCGGGCCCGCCGCGCCGGATCGGCTTGAGCTTCGGGTATCCGGTCGAGCGCGATCCCGAAATGCTCCCGGTAGGCGGCTAGCACGGCCGTGTCGTCCGGCAGCTCGCGCTCGGTTTTGGTTCCTCCGCTTGTCCTGATCAGCGTTCGGCCGCCGATCGAGATCCTGCCGTCCTCGGTTAGCCGGGAGCAGATAACGCTGGCCCTGAAGTGCGACTGCGGCGCGGTCTGCTGCCACCAGCACGTCGGGATGAAATCCTCCAATATCCTCGCCCGGCGCTCAAGTCGGTACTGCGGTTCGGCGTCCTTCAGCACCTCCAGGTCGCCGTCGTCGGCGGCTGCGACCAGGAAGCGGCCGGCCGGGTCTTGCTGGTCGCGCCTCTCATCGAGCAGCAGCGGGTAGATGCTGTGACTGCCGAACCCGACGTCGGCCAGCCACGGTCCGCTGCCATCAGCCGGGCGCACCACCAGGGCCAGGTGATCGAACGGCGGCCCGAGCCCGCCGCCCCCGTAGACGCGCGCTGCGACCCTGGTCACCTCGAAACCCAGCGCTTCGAGTAGGAGCGCGAATGCGCCGTTGAGCTCGTAACAGAATCCGCCGCGCCGTCTGGTGACGATCTTGCCGATGAGATCGTCCTCCGCCAGCGAGATCGGCTCGCCCAGGTGGATGCTCAGGTTTTCGAACGGCACGGTCATCTGATGCGCCCGGTGCATGAGGCGCAGTACGTCCGCGTTCGCGGTGGCCGGACGGATAATGCCGATCCGCTCCGAATATTCGTTCACGCGCTTCTCGTCCACGTACCTACGGTAGTGACCACCGAACCGGGAGAGGTGACCGCCGATGACCGCAACCGCGGCCGAGCGTAGTTGGTGAAATGATGATCGGCATGGCAAGCCAGCGTCAGGCCCGCATCGCTGCGCTGAATGACCCAGTCCGCGATGCGGGGGAGTCCATCATTTGTACGGCTGATTTCTCGCCGGGACCCTGGTGGGGCTTTAACGGAGTCGATACTCTCGCTGTTACCGAGAGCTACCTCTGGATGGTCCGGATACCGTTTTCGTGGCCGTTCCGTCCGGGCCGTGTGCACGTCTCCCGCAAGCCCCGTGAAGCAATCCGTGACGTGCAGGTGTCACGTCGGCGTGCACTGATTCCCGGAGCGCCTGAGGTGGTGACTTTCAGGTTCACCGAAGATCACCGCACCCACACATTCACTGCGAAGGCAATCACGGACGTCGAGTGTTTGGTGGCTCTCCTACGCGTTTAGACGATTCCCTGTGAATAGTGCGACTGATTCCGGAGCCAGATGCGGATCGAGGCGACATTGATGGTGCCCTGCGAGCTGCTCAGAATCGAGATCAACGGCGCCAGCGCTACCGCGGATCAGTTGCGCGCCGCCGCCTTCGGCAGCTTCGGGCATTTCACGGCCATGCAGGTCAGGGCTCGCCGGGCGCGGGGTCTTCAGCACCACGTCGCCCGGCTTGACGCAGCGAACCGCGAGCTGTTCGGCGTGGGAATCGATGAGCAGGTGGTGCGGTCGCATATCAGGCACGCGCTCGGCGACGACATCGCCGATGCCTCGGTCCGGGTGCACCTGTACGAAGGAGGCGACCAACCGTCGCTCATGGTGACCGTGCGGCCGCCGGGCGGCATGCTACCCGGGCCGTGGCGGCTCAGGGCGGTTCCCTATCAGCGCCCGGTTGCCCATATCAAGCACACCGCCGACTTCGGCCAGCGTTACTACCAGCGGCTTGCTCACGCCAGCGGCTTCGACGAGGCGCTGCTGACCGGTCAGGACGCGATCATCTCCGAAGGCAGCATCACGAATGTTGGCTGCTTCGATGGACGGCAGGTCATCTGGCCCGCTGCTCCCGCCCTGAGCGGCATCACCATGCAGCTGATCGAGCCCGCCCTGGCCGGCCGGGGACTGCCATCGGCACGCGCCCATATCCGCGTTCGGGACCTCGGGTCGTTCGCCGGCGTGTTCGTCACCAATGCCAGGGGCATCGCCCCGGTTGGGCAGGTAGACGACCTCCGCCTGCCAATCGACCAGGACCTGATGGAAAGGCTCGGCCAGACCTACGAATCGCTCCCGTGGGACAGCATCTGAATCCGGCCACGGACACCGGCGAAGGCGACCTGCTAGCGAGGATGGACCTGAACCTGGCCGAGCACGCCTGCCATCTGCACAGGCAGCTGCCCGGCGCGACGGTGCTCCAGGCCGATGACCTGGTGATCGCCGACAGCGGCCTGGACGACGACACATTCAACATCGTGGCCCGCGCCCGGTTCGCCACGCAGGCCGCTCAGCGGCGCATCACCGAGACCCTTCCTGCACGCAGGAGTCGCGGGCTTGTACAGCATCGGCGCCGCTCGCCGTGCGGGGTATGAGACTGCGGTCCTGCAGGCATCGGCTGAAGGCGAACGGCTCTACGAGCGTCTTGGGTTCCGGTCAGTCGGCGCCTTCACCGAGTACGCCATCCCCGGACTGGTGACCGGGCCCTCGGCGCAGCCGTGGTGACCCCGCGGTGCCGTTACCGCGCGGCCCACAGGGCGGCGCGCGAGCGCAGGACTTCCTGCACCGCCCGCACGAAGTCAGCGAGCTGGTCACGCGTGAGGGCCAGGCTGAGCGCCATGTAGCCGCGCGGTGCCATGTAGTAGCCGAGGTCGAGCAGGTCCAGGAACAACACCTCAAGCAGCCGGGGATCGCTCTGGGCCAGATCCCGCGGCGAACGCACCCGGCCGGCGGTGCCGACCCCGGGGGACGACCCCACGGAACCCCCCGCCAGGGCGTGCACAGCGAGCAGGCTGCCTACCCCGGTCGCCTGGAACGGCGCCGCGGCGGCACGAAATGCGCGTCCCAGCTCTTCGCGCAACTCATCGCCACGTGCCGTATGCCATTCCGCCACTTCCGGGGTATATACCTGGGTCAGTCCGGCGTGGCCGGCGGCCATCGACGCGACGTTGTTATTGAACGTCCCGGCGTGCGGCAGCGCGCCAGGACAGGACGGGTCGAACAGCGCCATTACGTCGGCGCTTCCGCCGAACGCGCCGAACGAGGAGCCGCCGCCGATGTATTTGCCGAGAGTGGTCAGGTCGGGCGTGATCTTCAGGCGCGCCTGCAGGCCGCCGGAGCCGGTCCGCGACGTCATCACCTCGTCGAAAATCAGCAATGCGCCGGCCTCTCGCGTGCTCTCGCGCAGCACCCCGAGGAATTCAGGATCGCCAGGTATGCAACCGCCCGAGCCGAGCATTGGCTCGACTAGCACGCAAGCGAGCGCACTGGCGTGCTCTTGCACCATGGCCAGCGCCCCGGCCGCGTCGTTGTACTCAGCCAGCAGCACGTCATAGGGCGCGTTCACTGGCGACGGCCAGGAAGTGAAGGTCAGGAGGCCGCCGTGATATCCGCCGTGGAAGGCCAGTACGCGGTCACGGCCGGTGTACGCCCGGGCCGCCGACAGGGCCATCAGGTTGGCCTCGGTGCCCGAATTGGTGAACCTGACCCGCTCGATCGACGCGAAGCGCGCGCAGATGGCGGCGGCGAGGTCGACCTCGTATCTGGTGTGCGCGCCCCGGCTCACCCCTTCGCGCAGTGCGGCGATCATCGCCTCGATGACGATCTGATTCGAGTGCCCGTACAGCCCGGCTGAGTACTCGCCGAGCAGGTCGACGTACTGGTGCCCGTCGATATCCTCGACGATCGCGTCCCAGGCCCTGGCAATCCGCAGCGGGAATGGCCGGTGATAGAGCACGGACCTGGTGTTGCCGCCGGGCAGGTACTCCCGCGCTCGGTCGTGCAGCGCGGCCGTGAGCGGGCGGCGGCTGGCATAGCGTTCCCGAGCCAGCTCGACCTCCTGGCTCACCGCGTCGGACTGCGTCCTGGTCTGCGTCATGCGCTCACCGCCGGGGTAGATTGCGAATGGTGAAAAAGCTATTCGAGATACTCGTCTGTTTCATCCATCCGCTGGCGGTCGTGCTCATGTGGATCGATCTGGCGACCCGAAGCGAACTCGGCACCGGCGCGAAGATCGCGTGGGCCATCTTCGGCATCATCCCGGTCGTCCCGTTCATCTACGTGCTCACCGGCGGCGACCTGTGGTAGGGCCGACCGAGTCGTAGGGACCAGCGGGCCGAGGTTCACCGGTCAGACCGCAGTCGTTAACCCCCCGTGAACCAACCGGGCAAACGCGGTAGGCATCATAGAAGTAGCAAAATTCCGCGCGAAGCGAAGGACACCGGGGGCTCGCTGCATGCTGACCGGACTCATCCGCCGTCCGGATGAAGCGGGAGCCCCCGCACCCGAGCAGGTTCACCTGCAATTCGGCGCGGACGCGGCCGCGCAGGTCGCGGTGTCCTGGGCCGCCTCCGCCGCCGTGGCCAGACCGCGGCTGCGGCTAGGCCGGACCCGGGGACAGCCGGGCATTCAAGTCGACGCCGATGAGCGCGTCTATACCGACGCGCTCACGGGCGAGACCGTCTTCACCTACCACGCCAGGATCGGCTCGCTCGAGCCTGGCACCCAGTACGCCTACGAGGTCCTGCACGACGGCTCGCCGCCGGTACCAGGTACCTTCAGGACCGGCCCACGCGGCAGGTCAGGCCCTTTCCGCTTCACCAGCTTCGGCGACCACGCGATCCCCGGCCCGGTTGGCGATGGGAAGGGCCCGCACTCGCCGAACGCGGGCTACGTGGTGACCGCGGTCGAGCGACTCGACCCGCTATTCCACCTGCTCAACGGCGACCTGTGTTACGCCAATAACAGCGATCAGCCGGTCGCGACATGGACGTCCTACTTCGCCAACATCACCCGCTCCGCCCGGCACCGGCCGTGGATGCCCACACCGGGCAACCACGAGAACGAGGCGGGCAACGGACCGCAGGGCTATCTGGCGTACCAGACCAGATTCGACCTGCCGGGCAACCGAACACCGGCGTTCCGCGGCAACTGGTATGCGTTCACGGTCGGCCCCGTGCGATTTGTTGCGCTCAATAATGACGATGTCTGCCTGCAAGACGGCGGATTCAGCGGCCTGCGCAGGGACAACGTGC
>DASWGE010000267.1:0-2249 GCA_036393895.1 Streptosporangiaceae bacterium
ACGTCGGCCTCCTTGAGCGCGACGTCGGTCAGCGGCTCGATATCCAGGCCCGGCGCGATCTCGATCACCTGGGCGGCCACGTTCGCCCGCGGCAGCCTGCCGCGGACGAAGGTGCCCAGATAGCACATAGTTTGCGGCTGAAGCTGGTCGAGGAAGATGAAGGAGCGCAGCTCGGCCATCGGCTAGCCGCCCATCAGCTGGGAGAGCTCTTCGATGATCATCGCGCGGAGCTGGTCACGGACCGAGTCGGACAGCGCTCCGCCAGCCAACCCACTGCCGGCGGAACCGGGGTCGGCCGCGCCGCCGCGCGGTGGACTGACTCCAGTCTGGTCAAGGACCGGTCGCGTCGCTCCTGGCCCGCCAGCGCCCGCGGCTGGCTCGCCAGTCGTCTCGGGCGGCAGGTTCGACGCACGCGGGTAGGCGGGCACCCGCGCTGGCGGGCGATGCCAGGGCTCGATGCCGGTGAAGTCAGCGAACGGCACGCCGGGATCTGTGTTAAAGGCGACCCTGGTCCAGTTCACGAGGTGCCGCGGCTCCAGGTTCTCGCCGATCGAGCTGCGCCCGGCGAAGCCGGTGCCGAGCGTCATCGACAGGGCCAGGTTGGTGTCCAGCCCGGAGCTGCCGGTGCTGTTCGAAGCGTTGACCGCCACCCGGAGCACCGGTACGCGGACGCCATAGCGCGTGATGGTCTCCGGGTCCTGGCTGTGAATGGCCGCCGAGTGCCCCGCGCCGCCGATCCGCACCACGGCGCGCGCGGCCTCGATCCCGCGGTCGGCAGTCGGCACGCTGACGACGCCAAGGACAGGCGACAGCTTCTCCCGGCAGAACGGCTCCTCGGGCACGACCAGGTCAACCGGGGCCAGCAGCAGCCTCGTCCGCGGCGGCACCCTGATTCCGGCCTGATCGGCCAGCCATGCCGCGTCCTTGCCGATGGCGTCGCCGTTCAGCAGGCCGTCGGGGAACAGGTAGGCCCGGAGCCGGTCCCGGCCCGCCTCGTCGAGAACGACGGCACGCTGGCGCTGCATCTCGCGCAGCAGCCGCTCGCGCACACTGTCCACGACGACCAAGACGGACTCATTGGTGCACAGCACCGAGTTGTCGAATGCCTTGCTGTCGGTGATCAGCCGCGCGGCGGCAGCGACGTCGGCGGTCTGGTCAACCAGGACGGGAACATTGCCAGGTCCGACGCCGAGCGCCGGGTTCCCTGACCGGTAGGCGGCGCGCACCATCGCAGTGCCGCCGGTCGCCACGATCACGTCGGTGACGGGATCGGACATCAGGGTTTCGACAAGCGCCACGGTCGGGTGCTCGACCACTTGGACGGTGCCGTCGGGTGCGCCGGCCGACTCAGCTACCTCGCCGAGCAGCCTGGCGGCGTCCGCGCAGCAGGCCCTGGCCATCGGATGCGGACTCACCACGATCGCGTTCCTGGTCAGCACCGCAAGGATGACCTTGAAGAAGACGCTGCAGACGGGATTGGTCGACGGCGTCAGTGCCAGGATGACCCCGGCGGGCCGGGGTATCGAGACGATCTTCGCGGCGGGGTCGATCCGGGGGCTGACGAAGTCCTCGTTCCTGTATCGCTCGAGCAGGCCCAGCGAGCAGGCCTGGTTCTTGATGATCTTGTGCTCGACCACGCCGAACCCGGTCTCCTTCACCGCCCAGTCCGCGTAGCGGGCGGACTCGCCGTACGCGGCCCTGGCGACGGCTTCGGCGATCCGCAGCACGGTGTCGCGGTCGTAGCCGGCGAACGCGCTGGCGGCCCAGTGCGCCCTGGCGAGCATCTGCCGGGCCTGGTACGTCGCGGCGGTCCCGTCGCCGGCCGGCTTGTCCGCGCGCGAGCCAGTCGCCTGAGCTGCCGTCCCGGTCGCGCTGGCGCTCATCGCCTCGTCCCTGCGTAGCCGACCGTGCGCGATCCTCGGCCGGCGGAGCCCGCCCGGACCGCGGTGCCCCCGGTCGACCGGGGTCTGGCGCCCTTGATCTCGGCGTAGGCGCGCGCGATGCCGGCCTCGGTGCGGTCGAGCAGTTCCTCGCACAGTTCCGGCGTCATCAGCAGGCCTGGCTTGTACTGGAGCACCCTGGGATCAAGAGTCGAGAAGATCGCCCAGACACCGGTCCGGTACAGATGGCGCATCACGTACTTCGCCCCTTCCGGATGGTCGAACTCCAGGCCCATCACCACGCCGTTCTGCCTGATCCCGATGAACCAGTCCGGGTAACTGGCCTGGATCTCGCGCAGCCCGGCGCCG
>DASWGE010000268.1:0-3176 GCA_036393895.1 Streptosporangiaceae bacterium
CCGTTCAAGGTCGTGACCGGTCATGGCGCCTTCGTTCTGCCGTTCGTCAGGAAGGCGAACTTCCTCACCCTGTCCATGTGCGAGTCCGAAGTTTCCGAGACCTGCGTTACCAAGCAGGGCATATCGCTGAATGTGCGCGCCGTGATCGCGTTCAAGGTCGGCAACGATCAGGAGAGCATCGTCAACGCGGGTCAGCGGTTCCTGTCCGACCAGGACCAGATGTCCACCCTGACCGGGCGGATCTTCGCAGGGCACCTGCGCTCGATCATCGGCTCGATGACGGTCGAGGAGATCGTCACTGAGCGCCAGAAGCTCGCGACTGAGGTCCTGGACGGATCGAAGGCCGAGATGGCCAAGATCGGCCTGACCGTCGACTCGCTCCAGATCCAGTCGATCGACGACATGAACACCGGATACATCGACGCTATGGCCGCGCCGCACAACGCAGCCATCCAGCGGCAGGCGCAGATCGCGCAAGCTCAGGCGAACCAGGCCTCCGCCGAGGCGCAGCAGCAGTCGCAGCGGGCCCAGGCGGAGTATGCCAGGCAAACCTCGGTCGTCCAGGCCCAGTACAAGGCCCAGGTCGATAAGGCTCAGGCTGAGGCCGCCCAGGCGGGACCGCTTGCACAGGCACAAGCGACGATGGAGGTGCTGGCCGCCCAGGCCGAGCTCGCCAAGCGCCAGTCCGAGCTGCGCGAGCGCCAGCTCGTAGCCGAGGTGATCAAGCCCGCGGAAGCTGAGGCGGAGAAGGTGCTGATCCTCGCCAGGGCGGACGCGCAGCGCGTCACCATGCAGGCCGAGGCTGCCGCGTCGCATAACAGGGTCGCGCTCGACCGGATGCTGATCGAGCAGTTGCCGCAGATCGTGCGGGAAGCCGCCGCGGGTCTGGCAGGCTCCAACCTGAGCGTGCTGAACGGCGCGGACGGGCTCAGCGAGATCGCCTCCGGCCTGGTAGCTCAGGGCCTGACGATCTTCGAATCGGTGAAGAAGGGCCTCAACGGCGGCTCAGAACAGCAGGCGGACGGGACGCAGCTGCCGTCCGCCGGGCGGCAGGAAGGAACACCGAACGGACAGGCGACTTCCTGACCGCGGCGCAGCAGCCGTGCGGGGCAGGCGTCCAGGGATGGCGGGCAACCAAAGCGTCGGGTGGCCGCATCAAATAGCCAGGTACTCGCTGACCCCAGCTCGCACCTGCGCGGCGCGCCCGTGCCGGCGGCTACGCGACCGCGCGCACCTCGGTGCGGCGGCGCACCGGATCGGCAAGAGCGTTAGTTAGCTCGTCGAGCGCCTGCACCGTATGGCCGCTCACCACCGCGTCGCAGTGCGGCCAGGCCGCGGCCATCCCGCCAGCGAGTGGCTGATAGGTGACGCTCTTGGTCCGCGGGTTCACCCAGACGATCCGGAACGCGACAAGAGACAGCCGCTCCATCTCGCGCCTAAGCAGTTCAGGGTCGCCCGTCTCCCAGCCGTCGGAGATGATCACGACGACCGCTCCGCGCGCCATGCCGCGGCGGCCGAAGTGATCGTTGAAGTCCTTCAGCGCCGCACCGATCTTGGTGCCGCCCAGCCAATCCGGCGCCGCCTGCCCTGCCCGCTCCAGCGCGATCCCCGGCAGCGTCCTAGCGAGCACAGGCGTGAGCCTGGTCAGTTGGGTGGCGAAGGTAAACACCTCGGCGCCTGCTCCGCCCGCGGCGCAGTAGAGCAATTGGATCATCGCCCGGGCGTAGGGCTCCATGGACCCCGAGATATCGCAGAGCGCGACCAGCCGGCGGGGTCGCGCGGCCGGATTGCGGCCGATCAAGCGGAATGCGTGCCCGCCGGTCCGTCGCGCCTGTCGCAGCGTGGCCCGCATATCGATACGCTTGCCGCCTGGCCTGCGCCGCTGCCGGCGGGAGCGCCGTTCGGGGACCGCAAGCGTGATCCTGCGCATCAGCGTCGCGACCGAGATCAGCTCGGCGTCGGTGAGCTCGGCAAAATCCTTGCTCGCCAGGCGCTCGGTGCTGGTTCCCAGGAAGGGCTGCTCGACGTCCTCGTCAGCATCGTCGTCGCCGTCTGCTTCCTCCCGCTCCTCGGCGCCGGCATCCCTGGCCTCGTTCAGGCCGGCCGGATGCTGCTGGGCGGCCTTGGCGGCGCTGGCCAGCAGGTGCTCGGGGGAGAGGTCCGGCAGGCCGCCGAATCCGGCCAACTGGGGTTCAGCGTCGGCGTCATCGGCGTCGGCCAGCTCACCGAAGGCCTGATCAAAGACTGCTCGCAGGATCAGTGCGTGGTCCTTGCTCGATACCAGCGTGGTCAGCGCGCACAGGTACAGCGCGCGTGGCGTGGTCGGCCTGGCTACCGTCACCGCCGCGGCGAACCGTTCGCACCGGCCCGGCCCGACCGGCAGGCCAGCCGCGCGCAGCGCGGCCCCGAATCGCGCGCTTACCTCGGCCAGGTCGCCCCATTCCGATATCCGCGACCGCTGGCCGACGCTGCCGTCGGCTGGCCAAGCGGCACTGGTCCGGTTAGTCATCCTGACCGATCAGCGTGCCGAAGCCGGTCCGCCGCATGGTCGCGAGGTCCTCTGAGTACTTCAGCACCGCGCCGGCCGTGCGCTCCGCAGCCGCGGCGTCCAGCTCCCCCGCGCCGAGCACGTGCAGGGCATTGGCCCAGCTGATCGCTTCGGCGATGCCGGGCGGCTTGGCCAGATCGAGATGGCGCAGCCGCGCCACGCCAGCCGCTACCTGGTCAGCCAGCGAGTCGGCCGCCGCCGGCACCCGGCGCCTGATGATCGCCGCCACGCGCGCGATATCTGGGTAATCGATCCAGTGGTAGAGGCATCGCCGCTTCAGCGCGTCGTGCAGGTCGCGGGTCCGGTTAGAGGTGAGGACGACGATCGGCGGATAGTCAGCCCGCCGCGTCCCGAGTTCGGGAATCGTAACCGCCGACTCGGCGAGCAGCTCGAACAGGAACGCCTCGAACTCGTCGTCGCCCCGGTCAACCTCGTCGATCAGCAGGACCGCCGGGCGCGGGCCTGGATGGTCGAGCGCGGCGAGCAACGGCCGCTCAAGGAGGTACTCGTCGCTGAACAGGTCGGCCTCGCGTGGCTTTTCGCCACGTGCTTCGGCCAGCCGGATCGCGAGCAGCTGGCGCGGGTAGTTCCACTCGTAGAGTGCCTCTGCCGACGTCAGCCCCTCGTA
>DASWGE010000269.1:0-9044 GCA_036393895.1 Streptosporangiaceae bacterium
ACTGAAGTTCATGTAAAGTGAGTTCGAATGGATCCTGCTAGCGACCCGCGCCAGTTGCTGGCGCGAAGATTGCGTGCGCTGCGAGAGGATCGCTGGCCGGATATCAAGGTCACGCAGTCGCAGCTCGCGAGGGCGCTGAGCGCGGATCGCCCGGTAAGCGTTCCACTCATATCGTCCTGGGAGTCCTTGACCAACCCGAAGATCCCGCCTATCCCACGGCTTGAGGCCTACGCCACCTTCTTCGCCACGACGCGCTCGATGACCGGCCAGGAACCCAGGATGCTTGATGCCGGGGAACTGACACGGGCTGAGAACGCAGAGCGGGACGAGCTGATCAAGCAGTTGCTGCGACTGCGCAGCCAGGCCCTTCGCGTACCTGACACGATGGCCGTCGACGACGTCATCCAGTCGCTGAACGTTGGTTACTGGCACTTCGCGGACGGCAGGCCTATCACCATTGTCTGCGCCCAGTTGCCCGAGGCGATGCGGGACAGGATTCCCTATTCGAAACCGTCTGACCCGGACTATGTCGCGCTCTATGCCTATGCCGACCTGGACTCCCTCATTGAACTGCATGGCCACATCAGGGCCGCGAATCCAGGCAATCAGGTCAACTTCCGGATAGCTTCCCAGCTCACGCCCGACGACTACACCACACATCTGATCTCGCTCGGCGGCGTTGACTGGAACCTCGCTACCCGCTCACTGTTCGGTCAGCTGGCGCTGCCCGTGCGGCAGGTGGCCGACTGGCAGTCACCAGATGGCCCGTACTTCGAGGTCAACAACGCGGGGCAGACGGAGCAGTTCCGCCCGCGGCTGGCAACCGTAGACGGCACGAAGGTCCTGCAGGAAGACGTGGCGCTGTTCGCTCGTTCAGTCAACCCGTTCAACCGCAAGCGGACGGCAAGCATCTGCAACGGAATGTATGCGAGCGGCACATACGGTGCGGTGCGCGCGCTAACCGACGCGCGTTTCCGGGATCGGAATGCCGAGTATGCGCGAGCCAGGTTCGGCCGCAGCGAGAACTTCTGCATTATCACGAAGGTCAAAGTGGAGAACGGGACGCCGCTGACGCCGGACTGGACGCTTTCTGATGCTCGCTTGTTCGAGTGGGAGAGCGAGTCCTGATGGCCGTTCTTGAGACCCCATATCATCACGGATCGCATTGCGACTTGCTGTGGACACCCGACAGTTCGCAGCCTGGCAAGATCGACGCGATCATGGTGCCGACCGTGCGGCCGCCCGTCTACTTGGGCATGGCGGCCAAGCTAGCCAGGCACCTAGGCTGCCCGCTGGTAACACTGCATAGCGGCCGGTGGACCAGTGCTCGAGCAGCCGCGGACCGGATCGGTTCAGGCGTCGACCTCATCGCCATCGACGTTCCTGACCTGTCCACTCTCCGGCTGATGGACTTGGAAACGTCGCGGCTCCTGGCTGGCACGAGGTTCGCGCGGAAGACGGACACAAGCGCAAAGCGCAACCTTGGCTTGCTGCTGGCGCATGCGCTGGGATGGCAGCGCATCATATTTCTCGACGATGACATCCAGGTGCCGGATCCGGGGGACCTTCGGCGGGCGGCCGGCCTGCTCGATACGTACAACGCCGTCGGCCTGGAGAACCGCGGGTTTCCCGATAACTCAGTTGTCTGTCACGCATTCCGCATGGTAGGCGGCAGCCAGAATTCCTTCATTGGCGGCGGAGCCCTGGCTGTTCATACCCGCCGCAACCGGTCCTTTTTCCCTGAGATATACAACGAAGACTGGTTCTACATGCTGGACCCTGGGAAAGGCATCCAGTCGCTTGCTGTGGCTGGTGCTGTCGAGCAGAGCCCGTATGAACCGTTCCGTAATGCGGACCGGGCGCGCCTGGAGGAATTCGGCGATGTGATGGCCGAAGGCATCTTCTGGGTATTGGACCAAGGCCATCCGCTCGATGCGGCCGACGCCCGGCACTGGCGTGAGTTCCTGGCGCGGCGCAGGAGATTCATCGAGTACATCCTCGGGCACCTCGGTACGGCGCCGGTCACAGGGGCCGAGCGTGACCGGGTGGCAGCAGCGCTCCGCGCGTCGCTCGGACGGCTTGCTCATATCGAGCCGGGCTTCTGCGAGCGGTACCTGCAGGCCTGGATCACCGATAGGGCCGGGTGGGAACGTCACCTACGGACGATACGCCGTAATCTGCCCGTCGAGTCGGCCCTCCGAACGCTGTCCAAGAAGGGCTGCAGCCCGATCAGCTATATCGCCCAGCGTGCGCCGGGCACCGGCGACGGCTAGGCGGCGTACTTGAGCACCAGGTTGCCGAGCTGGGGGAGCGCGGCTTCGACGTGCCTGACCGCGCTGCCGCGCACGGAGCCGTAGGCCTTGATGATCGTCGGCCGGTCGGAGGCCGCCGCGCGGGCGTCGGTGACCGACAGCAGGGCCTCCGACACCTTTTCGCCGCGCTTGGCCAGGTAATCGCCGAACTCCGAGCCGCCCGAGGTATTGAAGTCCGCCCAGAACGGCTGGAGATTGTCGACCATTTGCGGCAGCAAAGACTCCACCATGAACCGGACGTGGCCAGGGGCGAACGTGATCACCGTCTTGTAGGCGAGCTTGACCGCGGTGCCTGAGATCCCCGACATGCTGGCGACCTCCTGCTCAAGCAGCGCGTAGCAGTCGGCGAGCACCTGCGGCCGGGCGTCCGGCGCGAGCAGGATCTCCTGAAGCGTGGCTGCCATGGGATTCTTCTCCTCCTGGTCCGGGCCCGGCCTGCTGTCCGTTATAGGAGCTTAGTAATAGCGACGGTGATACGGCGTCTCTGACGGTCTTGACACGGGCGGGCAGATTGCCACAAGATCGGTCAACACCAGCAAACACCGGGCGAGGAATGGCCGACGTTCGAGCCCGGTAAAGCGCCGGAAGGCCGGGAAACGGGCATGCTGCCGAGTCAGCGCCGCCACGCGATTCTGGCCGAGGTCAGGACCGCGACAGCGGTCTCCGCCGAGGCCCTCGCCCGCCGCTTCGCCGTGTCGGTCGAGACCATCAGGCGTGACCTGCGCTCGCTGGAACGCGACGGCATGCTCGACCGCGTCTACGGCGGCGCGACCCGGCCATCAGGCCGGTCGAGCGAGGGCAGTTTCGCCGCGAGGAGCGTCAGGAACATCGTGCGCAAGCGGGCCATCGCCGCTCTCGCGGCAAGCCTGATCGAGCCCGAGGAAACGATCATCATCGACGTCGGCACCACAGCGCTCGAAGTCGCGCGGGCGCTGCCACCGGCCTTCCGCGGGCGAGTGCTGACTAACTCGGTACCGGCGGCGATGGAGCTGTCCGCCAGGAGAGATGTCGAGCTCCTGCTCTCCGGCGGCCAGGTCCGGGCGGGCGACGGGGCGTGCTCTGGAGCCCACGCCGATGGGTTCTTCGGCGAGTTCTACGCCGACCGTGCGTTCCTCGGCTCGGGCGGCGTGCATCCGCACGCGGGGCTCACCGACTACTACCCATCCGAGGTGGTGGTCAGGCGCACGATCATCACGCACACCGCCGCTTGCTACGTCCTCGCGGACTCGAGCAAGCTCGGGCTGATCGCCGTGCGCCGCGTCTGCCCGCTCGACCAGATCACGGCCGTCATCACTGACGACCAGGCCGACCCGGACCTGGTCTCCGGGCTAGAAGGGTCCGGCGCGACCATCCTGATCGCGCCGACCGAACCACAGCCAGCCGCACAAGCGGGCTGACCTGAAGGAGGGTCCATGGTGCAGGACACCGCGAGCACCACCGTCGAGCGGTTCGGGTATAAGCAGGAGTTCGATCGCTCGCTTCGCCGCTTCGCCTCATTCGCTATCGGCTTCTCGTTCATCTCGATCACGACCGGTATCTTCACGACTTACGGGTCCATCCTGAAATCCTCAGGGCCGCTTGGCATCTGGACCTGGCCGCTGGTGATCGTTGGCCAGACCGCCGTTGCGCTCGTGTTCGGGGCGCTCGCGGCGCGCATGCCGCTCGCCGGTTACTCCTACCAGTGGATGTCCAGGCTGGCCAATCCGCACATCGGCTGGCTGGTCGGCTGGTTCTCGTTCGCATTCCTGGTTGTGGACGTCGTGGCCGTGGACTATGCGCTCGCGTCGACGGTAATACCGGCTCTGTTCAGCTACGCCGGGACGATCGCCAACACTTGGCTCGTGACCGCATTGATAGTCGCGGCCCAGGGAGTCCTCATCATGGTTTCCACGCTGTGGTCGCAGCGGGTGAACAACGCAGCCGTCGGAACCGAGCTCGTCGGGATAGGCGGGCTCACCGTGCTGATCCTCATCGTCGGCGCGGTAGCGGGCAAGCTGACCTGGGGGCATTTGTTCAGTAAGGCCGCAGTTCCGGCCGCAGGCTACTTCGGCTTCGGCGGTCTGACGCACGACAGCCCATGGATCCTGGCGTTCCTGCTCGGCGCGTTCACCATCGTGGGCTTCGAGGCGTCGGGGAACCTCGCCGAGGAAACCGACGAGCCGGAGCGGGTCGTTCCGCGCGCGATGTGGACCTCAGTGGTGCTGTCCGGCGTGCTCGGGATGATCTTCTTGATCGCGATCGGTGCTGCGAGCTACAACCTCAGCGCCCTGTCGGCGTCGGGCACGCCGGTGGCCGACATCGTCACGCACGTACTCGGCTCGGTCGTCGGCAAGGTGTTCCTGGTGTTCGTCCTGTTCTCCATATTCGCCTGCGGCCTGGTCATCTTCATCACGGCCAGCCGCTTGACCTGGGCCATGGCCCGCGACGAGCGGTTCCCCGCCTGGCGCACGATGCAGCGGGTCAGCCCGACCTTCAGGACACCGCTCATCGCGACGCTCACTGTCGGCATCCTGATCGAGATTGTGCTCGCGGCGTTCGCTAATAGCACGAACGCACTGTTCAAGCTATTCAGCGCGGCCACGCTGATGCCCGCGATCATCTACTTCGTCACGGTCCTGCTGTTCACCGTGAGCCGCCGGCGGCTGCCTGGCGAGCATGGCTTCCAGCTACGCCGGTGGGAAGTCCCGGTGATCACAGTCGCGCTGGTCTGGCTGGTCTTCGAGCTCACGATCTTCCGCGACAGTTCGTTCGCCGGACCATGGCTGTACGTAGTCATCATGGTTGCGATCGGTCTCGTCTACTACATCTTCATGCTCGCCACCGGGCGGTCGCTGACGATGCCCGGCACGGACGCGAGCATCTCGGGCCAGCCCTCCGACTCCGGTGCCACCGGAGGCACGTCTGCCGGCGGCACGTGAATATCCTCGCCATCGACCAGGGCACCTCGGCGACAAAGGCGGTTCTCGTCGGACCCGGGCACGACGTGCTCGGGTCCGCCGAGGTCCCGGTCACGGTCCGGGCCGCAGCGGACGCGGTCGAAACCGACCCGGACGAGCTCTACCAGTCCGTCCTCACGGCCGGACGTACCGCGCTCCGGTCCGCCGGCACGCAGGCGGACGCGGTCGCGCTGGCCAACCAGGGCGAGACGGTGCTGGCCTGGGACCGCCGCACCGGCCGGCCGCTGACGCAGGCGATCGGATGGCAGGACCGGCGGTCGGCCGGAGTCTGTGACCGGCTGGCGCCGGCGGCGCAGTGGCTCACCGAGGTCACCGGCCTGCCGCTCGACCCGTATTTCGCCGCGCCTAAGATGACCTGGCTGCGCGAGAACCTCACCACTGACGGTGTCGTCACGACAACCGACACGTGGCTGCTAGCAAGGCTCGGGGCCGACTACGTCACCGATGCGGCGACCGCGTCGCGCACCATGTTGCTCGACCTCGATGCCGCCGACTGGTCCCCACGGGCGTGCGAGGCATTCGGACTCGACCCGTCCGCGCTGCCGGCGGTCGCCGACTGCGCCGGGCCCGCCGGCGAGACCGGCGCCTTCGGGCCGCTGATCCCGGTGACCGGGCTCGCCGTCGACCAGCAGGCAGCTCTGGTTGCCGAGCGCTGCTTGACCGCCGGCCAGGCGAAATGCACGTACGGCACCGGGGCGTTCCTGCTCGCCACCACGGGCGGGACGGCGGTACGGTCCACGTCCGGGCTCTCCGCATCGGTCGCGTGGCGGCTGGATGGCGTGCCGACTTACTGCCTGGACGGACAGGTGTATACGGCGGGCGCGGCGATTGGCTGGCTGACCGAGATCGGCCTGCTCTCGGAGGCGGCCGAGATCGACCCGCTGGCCGGAAGCGTAACCGACAGCGCGGGGGTGATGTTCCTTCCCGCGCTGGCCGGCCTCGGCGCGCCGCATTGGCGCCCGTCGGCTCGCGGTGCCTTCCTCGGCCTGAACCTGGCCGCGACCCGGGCGCACCTCATCCGCGCGGTCGTTGACGGGCTGGCCGCGTCGGTCGCGCTGCTAGTCAGGTCGGTGACCGACGACCTCGGGGCGGGTCTGTGCAGCCTGCGGGTGGACGGCGGACTCACCAGGTCGCGGGCGCTGCTCCAAGCGCAGGCCGACCTGCTCCAGATACCCGTCGAGGTGTACGAGACCCCGGACGCCACGGCCCTCGGCGTGGCAGCGCTGGCCAGGCTTGGCATCGGCGCCAGCGACGACCTCGCCGCCGCGGTCGGCCCGCTGCGGATTGCCGCAGTCGTGGAGCCGAAGATGAACCCCGACGAGGCAGCGGAGCGGCTGGCGACGTTCGACGCCGCGCTCGGGCAGATAATCGCGGGAGCCTGGTGAGCGAGCCTGTTGACGTACTGATCGTCGGCGCCGGGGTCGTCGGGACGGCCATCGCGCGCACGCTCGCGCACTACGACCTGCGCTGTGTCATGGTCGACGCAAGCAATGATGTCGGGACGGGGACATCCAAGGCGAACACCGCCGTATTGCATACCGGGTTCGACACGGTGCCAGGCAGCCTCGAAGGCCGCCTTGTCAGCCGGGGCGCGGCGTTGCTGCGCGAGTACGCTGACCAGGCGGGAATTCCGGTCGAGCGGACCGGGGCCCTGCTGATCGCGTGGAATGCCGATCAGCAGGCGGAGTTGCCCGCTATCGCGGACAAAGCTCGCCGCAACGGCTATCGGGCCGTGCGCCCGGTGACGGCCGCCGAGGTATACAGCCTGGAACCGCACCTCGGCCCTGGCGCACTCAGCGCACTCGAGATCCCGGGCGAGAGCATCATCTGCCCGTGGACCACCCCGCTGGCGTTCGCTACCGAGGCGGTCGGCGCCGGGGTGCGCCTGCTGCTGACGACCAAGGTGACCGGAGTGCGACCTGACGACTCCGGGCGACCAGCCGGGCCCTGCCACGAGGTGCTCACGACCTCGGGAACGCTGCGCTGCCGCTGGCTGGTCAACGCCGCCGGCCTAGGCAGCGACAAGATCGACCGCATGGTCGGCGGGGACGGGTTCACCATCCGGCCGCGCCGGGGGGAGCTGATCGTCTTCGATAAGCTCGCGCGCGGGTTGGTTGGGCACATCCTGCTCCCGGTGCCGACCGCAGCTACCAAGGGCGTGCTGGTCGCGCCGACGGTATACGGCAACGTGCTGCTAGGGCCGACCGCCGAGGACATCGCCGACCGAGCGGACACGGCCACGACAGCCAGTGGCCTGGCCGGCTTGCTGGCCGAGGGCAGGCGGATCATGCCAGACCTGGTCGACGAGGAGATAACGGCTACCTACGCTGGGGTGCGAGCAGCAACAGAGCACCAGGACTACCAGATCCGCGTCGACGGGCGGCGATGCTACGCCTGCGTCGCCGGGATCAGGTCCACCGGCCTGACCGCCTCGCTGGGCATCGCGGAGCACGTCGTGCAGCAAATGCAGACTGAGGGCCTGGCGCTGCGGACAGGGAAGCGAACCGGCCCGCCCCGGATGCCGTTTATCGGCGATGCGGGCGTGCGGCCGTACCAGGACGCCGCCAGGATCGCTTCCGACCAGGCCTACGGCGAGATTGTCTGCCACTGCGAGCGAGTCACCCTTGGCGAGCTCAGGGACGCCCTGTCCAGTACCATCCCGCCCGCCGATGCCGAGGGTCTGCGTCGCAGGACACGGGCGCGCAGCGGCCGCTGCCAGGGCTTTTACTGTGGCGCTGCGGTGGCAGAGCTGCTGGCTGGCTCCCGGACGCGCGCCGGTGAACCGGAGCCGATGACCGGCTACCCGACATGACCGCCGGCGGCCGGCTGCCCGACCTGACGGCCGATGTGCTCGTCGTCGGCGCCGGGCCTACCGGGCTCGCCGCAGCCGTCGAGCTGCGCAGGCTGGGCATCGAAGGGGTGCTCGTGGTCGACAGGGAGCGGGAAGCGGGCGGAGTCCCGCGGCATTGCGCGCACACTGGGTACGGGGTCCGGGATCTGCGGCGGCTCATGACCGGGCCAGCGTATGCCCGTCACTACGCAGCTGTCGCCGCCGCTGCCGGCGCCGAGATCAAGTGCCGCACGACCGTGACGTCCATTGGCCATAGGCCGGGCCCGGCCGGGTCGCCCGGTACCCTCCAAGCCACGCTCACCAGCCCGGCAGGCATGCATACCGTCCGCGCTGAGGCGGTGCTGCTCGCGACAGGCTGCCGGGAACGGCCGAGGTCCGCTCGCCTGGTCCCTGGCGACCGCCCGGTTGGCGTGATGACGACGGGGGAACTGCAGCAGCGCGTCTACCTTGCCGGAGAACAGCTCGCTGGCCCGGCGCTGATCGTCGGAGCCGAGCACGTGAGCTTCTCGGCGCTGCTGACCCTGGCCCACGCCAGGGCGGAGGTCATCGCCCTGGTCACCGAGCGGGCGAGGCACGAGAGCTTCGGCGCGTTCCGGCTCGCGGCGGCGGTGCGCTGGCGCACGCCGGTGTGGGCTTCGACGGCAGTCAGCCGGGTCATCGGGAGGGACCGGCTGTCAGCGGTCGAGCTGCGGGAGCTCCCGACCGGCGTCACCAGGCGGGTCGCCTGCGAGACCCTGGTCTTCACCGGGAACTGGATACCCGACCATGAGCTCGCCCGCCTGTCCGGTGCGAGCCTGGATCGGGGCACCCGCGGGCCCGCGGTCGACACGGCACTGCGGACTTCGGTTCCGCGGCTGTTCGCGGCGGGCAACCTGGTGCACCCCGCGGAGACCGCTGATGTGGCGGCGCTCGGCGGCCGGCACG
>DASWGE010000270.1:0-10214 GCA_036393895.1 Streptosporangiaceae bacterium
CGGCTCGGGCGCCGCCCTGGCTGTCGCTGACACGATCGCAGCCATGCTGAACGCCGGTGTGCACCCGATCGTGCCGGAAACCGCATCGGTCGGGGCGTCAGACATCGGGCAGATGGCCTGCATGGCGCAGGTAGCGATCGGCGCGGGCCGCGCCGAGTACTGCGGTGAGGTGCTCGCCGGCGGCGAGGCGCTGCGGCGCGCCGGGATCGCGCCGCTCGTGCTGGGCGGCAAGGACGGCCTAGCGCTGATGTCAGCCAACGGCGTATCGGTCGGCCACGGGGCGCTCGTGGTCGTCAGGGCGGAGCGGACCGCCCGTGCCGCCGACCTGGCAGCGAGCCTGTCCATGGAGGCGACCGGAGCCAATGTCTCGATCGTGCATCCGGCTGTCGGGCGGGCCAAACCCAT
Source organism: Streptosporangiaceae bacterium (assembly GCA_036393895.1). GTDB lineage: Bacteria > Actinomycetota > Actinomycetes > Streptosporangiales > Streptosporangiaceae > Chersky-822. Next base: position 406 of record DASWGE010000270.1, read on the forward strand.
TCCGGGGCAGATCGCCGCCGCTGACCACATACGTGAGCTGCTCAAAGGCAGCGCCCTGCTCGACCCGGCTGGCGCGCGGTCGGTCCAGGACGCGCTGTCCTTCCGAGTCGTGCCCCAGGTGCACGGGGCGCTGCGCGAGTACGTCGCGGCTGCCAGGGCCGCGGTCAGCACGGAGCTGAACGCCGCCTGCGACAACCCGCTCGTCGCCATGCCGGAGCGGGCACTAGTGAGCAACGGGAACTTCCAGCCAGTAGTCATGGCGATCGCGTTCGACGCACTGCGGATCACGCTGGCGCATGCCGGGCAGCTGAGCGACCGGCGCATGACGCATTTGTGGGACGCGTTCTTCCGGCAGCTGAGCAGCGGCCCGCCGCCCGCCGTGGCGTACGGCCTGCAAGTGCGGTACCCGGCGGCTGCCAGGTATGCCGAGCTCAGGCAATTGGCCGCACCCGCGACCCTCGACACCCCGCCGCTCGACCTCGGCGTTGAGGACCACGGCACCGGTGCACCGCTGAGCGTTCGCAAGGCCGACGCGGCGCTCGGAGCGCTCGAGGACGTCCTGGCCTGCGAGCTGCTGCTAGCCCGTGACTTGCTCACGGGCGCAGACGCCAAGCTTGGATCTGGCACAAAGGCCGCGTTGCAGCTGATCGAGGAGGCAATCGCAGCGGCAGAGCCGCACCCGGACGCGGTTCACAAGGCCCTGCGGGATCGGTTCCCTGACCGGCACTAAGCTCGCACTACTTACTCCGGCTGGCGAAGCCCAGATCTCTGGAGGCTCACATGCCGTTCTGCACCATTGTCGAATTCGAATGGGGCGAGAATCTCGATCGCGAGCGCTTCGAGAGGATGGCCGGCCGGACTAACGATTCCGCTCCGGATGGCCGCCTAGCACGGATCACCGGGATCGACGACACCTGTGCCCGCGTCGTGGAGGTCTGGCGGTCCGGAGATGACGCCAGGGCATTCGCCGAGCAGACCATGGCGGTTACGGGCCAGATGCCGGCGCCGGCGCGAGTCGTCGGATTCGAGGTCACGTCCTACACACTCGCCTGAACGCGGCAGCCGGTGACCAGCAACTGGGGCATGACACCCGGGCGGAGCGTGGCGGCGGAGTGCGAGCGGCGGGGAATCGGTGCGGTCGTGTCTGGATGCATCGACCTGCTGGATGGCAAGGGTGCCGATGACACGCTGATCGTGGCCCTCGGCGGACCCCCCGCCGAGTACGTGCTAGCTGGCCGCGAGGGCGGCAAGGGCGGCTACTGGCCGCGAGTCTGGGCCGCCCGCGGGCTGTTGTACGCCTGGTCAGGCGACGCGGAGACAGCGATTATCCGGGCGACGATCGACGAGGCGTGGCGGGTACGGGAAATGGCCGCGAAGGTGATCGCCAGACACCGCGTCGGCGACGCGCTGGACGCCGTGGTCGCGCTGAAGGACGACCCCGTATCGCGCGTCAGGTCCGCGGCCGACCGGGCCGTCATGATCTTGTCTGTCGCCCGCGCCTGACCTGAGGGTTGTGGACATCTCGCCCGGCGGTTGTCACGATGGCGGAGTGGCCGCTCATGGCGGATAAGCACCCGGCCGACACCGTCGTCTGCTGTTCGGGAGGCGGCATCAGGTCAGCGACCTACTGCCTTGAGGCCATGCAGGCGCCCGCAGCGAGTGGCGGCATGCGCAAGGTCGACCAGGTTGGATGAATGGCTGGACAGCCGGGTCGCCCTCGCGTCGCGGCCCAGCTAGGTCTGGCCTGCGCCCCGCGGAACCTGCCTGATGGCCACGGACTGAAGCCGCAGGTCCCGCACCAGGTGATCGATCACCAGGCCGCCGTCGATGGCACCGCAGCTAAACAGGTCGATGGCGACCATGCTCTCCTCGGGCCAGGTATGGATGCTCAGGTGCGACTCGGCCAGGATCAGCACGAGCGTGATCGCGCCGTTGGGAAAGATCACCTGCGAGGCGTCGAGCACGTGTCCGGAGCCCGCCTCGACGGCGGCCACAGCGACAGCAGTCAGCTCGGCCAGGTCGTGCACGGGTGAGTCAGGACCGCAGATCGCGTCGACGGCGAACAGGGCCTTCGGCGATGCTGCCTCTTGCCGCCGCAGCTCGGTGTACCTGCTGGCCGGTTCGATCCCGGGCATGATGTGGCAGGATACCGCAGGACCTGCGAACTTAATCGGGTGGACACAGCCGATGGACATTGACTCGATCACCGCCGAGGTCGCCGTCGCCGTGGGGCTGGCCGAGGGCGAGTCCGGGGTCCGCGACGTGCTTGTGGCCGTGGCCCGCAACGAACCGGTCCGGACCAGCCAGATCGCCCGGCTGGCTGAGCTGCCTGTGCCGATCGTGGCTGCCGTCTGCAATGAGCTGCGCAAGCGCGGCGTCATCGACAAGACGAGGCCGGTCAGGCTGACGGCCATGGCGCGGCAGACGCTCGAAGCCGGCCAGCCGCACACCGATGCCGGGTGCTCCTGCTGCGGTGGCCTTGGCTTGCGCATACCCGACCAGCTCGAGGGGCTCACGGCCGAGCTCGAGGCCGTCGCGGCGGGCGCGCCGCAGGCCAGGATGGAGCTCGACCAGACGCACTGCACGGTTCCCACGAAGATCCGCCGGGTGCTCAAGCTGCATGAAGCGGGCGCGCTAGCGGGCAGGAGGATCGTGCTGCTCGGCGACGACGACCTGATCGCGGTGGCGATCGCGCGCTTCGCGCGGCTGACAGGAACCAGCGTCGGGCGGCTCACCGTGATCGACTCCGATCCCGCGGTGCTCAGCTGGATCGGCGAGCAGACCGCGGGCGCAGACGTGCTGCTCGTCGAGCATGACCTGCGCGAGCCGCTGCCCGCCGGCCTGGCCGGCGCCTTCGATGTCGCGTGCACCGATCCGCCGTACACCGTTCCAGGGGCCGAGCTCTTCCTGTCCCGAGCCGTGTCAGCCCTTGCGCCGCGACCCGGCCTGCACGTGTTCTTCTCCTTCGGCGCCCGCCGGCCGGCCGAGATGCTCGCCACGCAGCGGCTGATCGCCGGCCTCGGCCTGGTAGTCAGATCCATGACCCCGGGCTTCAATAGCTATGTCGGCGCGGGGATACTCGCCGGGACAAGCCACCTGTACCACCTGCGCACCAGCGCGGAGACCGCGCCGCTTATCGGGACCGGTTATCAGGGCCCGCTGTACACCGCAGACGCCAGAGCCGAGCAGAACCGCCCGTACCGCTGCGCGGCCTGCGGCGCCGTCTACCTCGTCGGCCGGGCCGGACCGGGAGAGCAGGCACCGGCCTGGGAGCAGATCAAGGACCTGCAGGCGGCCGGATGCCCGGCCTGCGGCGCGGCTACCTTCCGGCCGATGCCGCGCCGCCAGCGCTGACCGGGCCTGTGCGAAAATGCAGGGCGTGACCGGGCAGGACGGCCAGTACATGGTCAGGCCGGCGGCAGAGCCCGACCTGGACGCCATCGCGGCCTTTGAAGTCGACATCGCCCGCGTCTCGTTCGGCGACGAGGCGATTACCGACGCCGCGTTTCACCGCCGCAGGGTCGCGGCGGCGCTAGGCAAGCCGGGCGAAATCGCCCTTGTCGCGGTGGCGGCTGGCGCACTGGACGTGCCGCTTGGCTGGGCCTGGATGTCCGCCAGGACGAACTCGCTCACCGGCGAGCGATACGGGAACTTCCGCTCGCTGGCTGCCGCGGACATGAGCGCGCGCGGCCCGGTCGGGGAGCTGCTCATGACAACAGTGCTTGAAGCCGCCAGCGAAGCAGGCTTCACCCACCTGTCCGGCAAGGTGAACGCGGCGAATCTCGGCATGCGCTCGCTCTACCGCGCGTTCGGCTTCACCGCCACGCACCTAACGATGGAGAAGCGGACGGACCAGCGCCAGTGATCAAGTGCGTCGTCTGGGACCTGGATGACACCCTCTTCGACGGGGTGTTCCTCGAGTCACCCGGCCAGCCCCCGGCCGCGAATCCACGGCTAACCGGCCTGCTGAAAGAATTCGCCGGCCGCGGGATCCTGCAGGCGATCGCGAGCAGGAATCCGCCCGAGGCAGGCCAGCGCGCTGAGCACGTCACCGGTCATGCCTTCGCCGCTACGCAGTGCGGCTGGGGACCCAAGTCGGCGGCGATCCGGGCGATCATGGCCGAGCTCGGCCTGACCGCCGATTCTGTCGCCTTCGTGGACGACGACCCGATGGAGCGGGCCGAAGTCTCGTTCAGCCTGCCCGACGTCCTGGTGCTCGCGCCGGACGACATGACGGCGGCCGCAGGCTGGCCGCAGTTCAGCCCGGCGGTGGTGACTGACGAGGCACGCCGCCGCGGCGAGCTCTACCGGCAGCGGCGGGCCAGGCAGGAGGAGGCGCGGGCATTCGGCGGGTCAACCGATGAGTTCCTTCGGCACAGCCAGACCAGGGTCAGCATCAGGCCGGCCACGCCCGGCGACCTGCCGAGGCTGCACGAACTGTCCGTGCGCACGCATCAGTTCAACTCCGCCGGCACGTCCATCTCCGAGACGGAGCTCGCCAGCCTGGCCGGCTCGCCTACTCACCGGCTCGTCGCCGTCACGCTCGCCGACAGGTTCGGCGACGACGGACTGGTCGGCGGCTGCGTGCTGGCGACCGGCCGTAGCTGGCGGGTGCCGCTGGTGATGATGTCGTGCCGGGCCCTGGGCCGAGGGGTCATCGACGCGTTCCTGACCTGGATCTGCCGTGCGGCCCAGCGAGCAGGCGCCGCTCAGGTGGCGGTGCCGTGCCTGATCAGCCCGCGCAACGTGCCGCTGCGGATCGCGCTCACCGGCGCGGGCTTCAGGACCGGCGGCATACCTGAGCAGGACGGAGAAGCCGCGGACCCCGCGGCCAGCCAGACCGCGGTCTACGTCAGGGATCTCAGCCAGCCGCTACCCGGCCTGCCCAGCTGGGTACAGCGGTGACCGCCGACCTGACCGGCGAGATCAGGCAGCTGCTCGCGGAGCTGACGGGGGACAGTAGACCGCTAGACGCGCCGCTCGACACCGCACTGCTGCGCGATGGCATCGGACTTGATTCGCTCGGCGGAACCGTGCTGCTGACCGAGATCGAGCGGCGTTACGGCGTCGACATCGCCGCCGAGGACCTGAACCTTGACTGTCTGGAGAGCATCGGAACGCTCGCGCACTACATCGCCTCGCGGCTGGCCGCACCTTGATCGACGGGACCTGCGATGCCAGCTTCGAGCCGGTACGCGGCGCATTCGCCGAGAATTTCGCGACGCGCGGCGAGAGCGGAGCCGCGATCTGCGTCGTAGCGGGCGGGCGGGTTGTCGCCGACCTGTGGGGCGGCTGGACAACCGCCGCCAAGACCATGCCGTGGCGGCCGGGCACGCTGGTCAACATCTTCTCCGTCGGCAAGGGACTGATGTCCGTGCTCACCGCCAGGCTCGCCGGCACCGGCCTGCTCGACACCGATGCGCCTGTTGCCCGGTACTGGCCCGAGTTCGGGGCGGCTGGCAAGGAGTCGGTAACCGTGCGGCAACTCCTCAGCCACCAGGCCGGGGTACCGGCCATCCGGCGCAGGCTGCCGGCCGGCGCGATGCTCGACTGGGCCGTGATGACCAGCGCCATCGCCGAGCAGGCTCCGTGGTGGCAGCCAGGCACCGCGCATGGTTATCACGTCAATACTTTCGGATTCGCCGTCGGCGAGGTCCTGCGCAGGGTGACGGGCCGCACGGTCGGCGCCCTGTTGCGTGAGGACGTAGCCGGGCCGCTGGGCGCCGATGTATACATCGGCCTGCCGGCGGCCCAGCACGGCCGGGTGGCCGACTTCGAATGGCCCGGCGCGCTCCCGACGGAAGAAGACCGGCCGGACCTGGCCGGCGAGCACCTCATGGAACACAACGCCTACTACAACCCCGGCGGCCTGTCCGGCGCAGGTGTCGTCAACACGGCGAGCTGGCGGGAGGCGGAACTGCCCGCCACCAACGGGCACGGCAGTGCCGTGGGCGTGGCGCGCGTGTACGCGGCGCTGGCCGCGGGCGGGACTGTCGACGGCGTCAGGATCGTGGACGCTGGGGCGCTGGCCGACGCCACGATCGAGCAGGTCTACGGCGACGACCGGATCCTGCGCAGGCCGTCGAGGTTCGGCCTCGGCTTCCAGCTGACCCAGCCGGACCGGCCGATGGGCCGCGGCCCGGGCGCCTACGGTCATTTCGGGGCCGGCGGCTCGCTCGGCTTCTGCGACCCCGATGCGGGCATCGCCGTCGGCTACGTCACCGGGCAGATGGGCCCGCGATGGCAAAATCCGCGGAACCGCGCGCTCATCGACGCGATCTACAGCTGCGTTTAGGGTGGTAACCGGAGGTGGCACATGTCCGCTGTGTTCGCTGTCGACGCCTGCAGGACGCCGATCGGCAAGATCAAGGGAGCTCTAGCCGAGGTCCGCCCCGACCACCTCACCGCCCAGGTCATGGCCGCGCTGCTAGCGCGAAACGCGTGGCTCGACCCGCAGACCATCGACGATGTGTACTGGGGCGCCGCCAACCAGGCAGGCGAGGATAACAGGAACGTCGCCAGGATGGGGGTGTTGCTTGCCGGGCTGCCCGTTGAAGTTCCTGGCGCCACGGTGAACAGGCTCTGCGGCTCGGGCATGGAGGCCATCTCCTCCGCCGCTCGGGCGATAGCGGCCGGGGACGCCGACATCTGCATCGCTGGCGGCACCGAGTCGATGACCCGCGCTCCTTTCGTGCTGCCGCGGCCGGCAGAGCCCTTCCCGCGCGATGCCGGAGTGGTGGACACCAGGCTCGGCTGGCGGCTGGTCAGCCCCAAGATGGCGGAGATGTACCCGCCGATCAGCCTGGGCGAGACGGCGGAGAACGTGGCCGAGAAGTATGGCGTCGACCGCGCCAGACAGGACGAGTTCGCGCTGCGCAGCCACCAGCGGGCGGCGGCGGCGCGGGACGGCGGTCGGTTCGGCGCTGAGATCGTCCCTGTCCAGACGCCGGCGGGCACCGTGATGGCGGACGAGGGAATCAGGGCCGACCTGACCGAGGCAGACCTGGCCGCCAAGCGGCCAGCCTTCAAGGCTGGCGGCACGGTCACCGGCGGGAACTCGTCTCCGCTGAACGACGGGGCGGCCGCGCTGCTGCTGATGTCGCAGCGGGCGCTGACCGCGGTCGGAGCCGAGCCGCTGGCTAGGTACACCGGCTCGACGGCTGCCGGGGTGCATCCGGACTACATGGGGATCGGCCCGGTGCCTGCCATGACCAAGGCGCTGAACAGGTCGGGCTGGCAGCTCGGCGATCTCGCCCTGGTCGAGGTCAATGAGGCGTTTGCTGCCCAGGCCGTCGCCGTCATCGAGCAGCTCAAGCTGGACAGGGACCTGGTCAATGTGAACGGCGGCGCGATCGCGATCGGGCATCCGCTCGGCTGCTCGGGAGCGAGGATCACTACGACGCTCCTGCACGAGCTGCGCCGCCGCGGCGGCGGCAGGGGAGCCGCGACGATGTGCATCGGCGTAGGCCAGGGCATCGCCAGCCTCTGGGAGGCCGCCTGAGCCTTGCCGCAGCTCGTGCGACCTCAGGCTCCCGTGACCGCGACGACGCCGTGCATCGTCCCGACCAGCACGAGCCGCCCGGCCAGCGAGGGCGACGCGAAATGCCCGAGCTCAGAACCCAGCCGGATCTGGTGCCTGATGCCGCCGGTGCCCGGGCTGAGTTCGTACAGCACGCCGCGGGCCGTATCGGTGACCCAGACCGCTCCGCCGCCGATCACCGGCGAGCCGTCGGCCGATGACGGCCCGCGCCATGCCACCTGGAGTCCGCCGCGCGTAGACACGGCCGCCGGGCCGCCGCCGGCACACGGCACGATCACAGTGTCGCCGCGCACGGCGGCACCACCGAATGCCGGGCAGATGCGCAGCTTCGCGATCTGTCCGCCGATCCCCCCGAGGCTTTGCGCTCTGAGCAGGTAGCCGATGCCGCGCTTGCCTACCTGGAGTATCTGCCCTGCGCCGGTCAGGGCCGGGGTCATCGAGCCGAGATCGAGGTCGGAGCGGTTGTCGGCGACCCAGCTGGCCGGAGCGAACACGCCGGTCCTGTGCAGCAGCGGGGATAGCGCGGTCACCGAGTCCGAGCCATCGTAGGGCTGCGAATTGGCGCCGTTTCCGATGCCAACGTAGACCGTTCCGCTGGCGTCGATGACGGGGCCGCCCGTTGCCCAGATACCAGCCTCATGCGAGGTCGGCACCTTAAAGGCGTGGACCGGCTTGGATCCGGCTCCCGGGCCGGCGGCCGGGACGCCCACGACCGATCCGACGTACGGACCGCAGTCGCCGAAATGGCCGCCGAATGCCACGTAGATCAGGCCGTTGCCCGCGGCCAGGGCAGCCCGCTGCTGGTCATAGAACGGCCGGCGGTCCGGCGATGGTACAGACCGCCGGTACCGCACCCGGCCGCTGGCCGGATCGAGCCCGACGAGTACGTGCTTGGACCGGCCGTCTTGAGCGAGCGCGTAGACCAGGCCTCGATAGAAAACCGGCGTGCTCGTGATGCCAAGAGGATCGATGTTCCCGCATGGCTGCGATCGGAGCGGCAAGGGCGTGGCGACATGGGTCGCCCAGCGCACCCGTCCGCTCGCCAGGCTGAGGCCATAGACGGTGTCACCCTCGGTGGCGGCAATTACCTTGTCGCCGATGACCAGCGGCTGGCCGTACACGGCACCGTTCAGCCGCCGCGACCAGCCGATGGCGAGCCGGCCGGCGGCTGGCAGCCCGGCGACGGACCCTGACCTGCGCGCGTCAGCGTGGTACGTGGGCCAGTTCGCATGGCTGCCCACCCGGACGTGCCCCAGATGCGAGGTCACCGGCCCAGGGCCGCACGCACCGAGCGCGCTGACCATGATGGCGACTGCGGACGCGACCCTCATGACCATGACGTTAGTCTGCACTGCGACGACCCTGTTCTGCCCGACGCTCGCCATGAACCGAGGTAGCGGGCAGTAGAGGTGACCGCGTAACGTCTGCGGCGGGGACGGAAGCGGGTGATGCGGGACCATGGCTGAGGTTCAGCCACACCAGCAGGATCGGGTCTTCACGATCCCGAACATGATCAGCTTCGCCCGGCTGGCGGGCGTTCCTGTGTTCCTGTGGCTGGTGCTCGGCCTGCGGACTCAGACAGGCGACTGGTGGGCGCTCGGCCTGCTCGCGGCCGCGGGCTTGTCCGACTGGCTGGACGGGAAGATCGCGAGGGCGATGAACCAGCAGAGCCGGATCGGCGAGCTGCTCGACCCGGCGGCCGACCGGCTGTACATCGTCTCGACCATCGTTGCCCTGGCCATCAGGGGAATCATCGGCTGGTGGCTGGTGGCCGCCCTAGCCGCGCGCGAGCTGATGCTCGGGGTCGTGCTGCTCGCCCTGCGGCGGCGCGGCTATGGGCCGCTGCATGTCAGCTTCGTTGGCAAGGCGGCAACGCTGTGTCTTCTATACGCATTTCCGCTACTTTTCGTTGGCTCACACCCAACCTCGTATGCGGTCGTGGCTCGCGTGTTCGGTTGGGCATTCGCTATATGGGGAACTGCACTGTACTGGTGGGCTGCAGTCCTCTACGTCAGGCAGGCTCGCGCGCTACTGGCCCGGGATGACGAACCGGCAGCCCCCCAAGGCGTACCGAACCGACCCAATCCAGGCCGCTGAGTCGTTCGTGGTGCGTGAAGGGAGCGCTGGCAAGCGGTGAGGGCTGTAGTCATGGCAGGCGGCGAGGGGACCAGACTGCGCCCGATGACCGCCAACCAGCCGAAACCGCTGCTGCCTGTCGTCAACAAGCCGATCATGGATCACGTGCTGCGGCTGCTGCGCAAGCACAGCT
>DASWGE010000271.1:0-4772 GCA_036393895.1 Streptosporangiaceae bacterium
ACCGGGTGCCAGCCGCCGAGGAAGAGCGTAGTGGCCAGTGCCGACACGGTGATCATGCTGATGTATTCGGCGAGGTAGAACAGCGCGAACTTCAGCGAGGAGTACTCGGTGTGGTAGCCGCCGACTAGCTCGCCCTCGCCCTCTGGCAGGTCGAACGGGAGCCGGTTGGTCTCGCCGACCATGGTGATCGCGTAGATCACGAAGGAAGGCAGCAGCAGCACGGCGAACCACGACGGGTAGTGCAGGACGGCGCCGAACAGGTGGAACGGCGCGCCATGCGCCTGGGCGGCGACGATCTGGGATGTGGACAGCGAACCCGCGTACAGGAACACGGGCACGAACGCGATGCCCATCGCGATCTCGTAGCTGATCACCTGCGCCGAGGACCGCAGCCCGCCGAGCAGGGAGTACGGCGAGCTCGACGACCAGCCGGCCAGCACGATCCCGTAGACGCCCATCGAGCTCATCGCGAGTACGAGCAGTACCGCAACCGGCAGGTCGGCGAGCTGCAGTGGCGTGCGGTGCCCGAAGATCGACACCACCGGGCCGATCGGGATGATCGCGAAGCTGATGAAGGCGGGAATCGCCGCGATCGCCGGCGCGAGCACGAAGAGGAGCTTGTCGACGCCGCGGGGGATGATGTCCTCCTTCAGCGGCAGCTTGATGCCGTCCATCAGGGACTGCAGCAGGCCGAACGGGCCGGCCCGGTTCGGGCCAGGACGCTGCTGCATCCGGCCGATCACCCGGCGTTCCGCCCAGATCATCAGCAGCGTCGCCAGCATCAGGAACGCGAAGACGATCAGGACCTTGATCGCGGTCAGCCACCACGGGTCGTGGTCGATCAGCGCCGCGGTAGGCGCGCTCGCGCTAGCCAGCTGCGCGAGGCCGGGGCTGGCGGTCATTCCGCGCTCCTCACCGTCACTAGGCTGCCGTGGCCGGCGCCGAGGTCGCGCCTGACCGAGCAGCCCGCGGAATTCGTCGGCAGCCAGACCACCCGGTCCGGCATCGCCGTGATCTCGACCGGCACCACAATCGAGCCGCGGCTGGTCGATACGCGCACCTTGGCGCCGTCCGAGCGGCCGCGCGGCGGCGGGTCCGACGCGCGCGCTCCTGCGGGCACCGTGACGCCGGCCTCGGCTGCGGTCGCCGCCGACATCTTCGCCACCGCCGGGCGCGCGGTCCCGGCCAGGTTCGGCTCGCCGTCTTGCATCCGGCCGGCGTCGAGCAGATTATGCCAGGTTGCCAGCAACGCCTCGGCGGCGCCCGGAACCGCGCCACCGCGCCCGCTGACCGCGGCCCGGCCGGAGGGCGACGACCCGGCCCCGGCCTGCCGTGACCGCACGCGACCCGATGCCGCCTGGCTCGTCTGGGCCCGGCGGGCTGCCCCGAGGGCCGCCAACTCCCTGCGGGCCGCGGCCTCGTCGGGCAGGCCCAGGTGCACGTCCATCGCGTCGGCGATCGCGGCCAGGACGTGCCGGTCGCTGCGGATCGCTGGCACCGAGAGCGCCGCGTCGAACGAGCCAGCCCGTCCCTCCCAGTTCACGAACGTGCCCGGCTTCTCGGCGACCGCGGTCACCGGCAGGACAACGTCCGCACGATCGGTAACCGGACTCACCCGCAACTCCAGGCTCACGATGAAGCCCGCCTTCTCCATTGCGGCAAGGGCGGCCTGCGGGTCGGGCAGGTCGGCGGGATCGAGACCAGCCACGAGTAGCGCCTCGACCTCGCCAGCGGCGGCGGCGGCGAGGATCTGGCCGGTGTCCCTGCCCGGCTCGGCCGGGAGCGTGGCGGTTCCCCACGCCCTGGCAACCTCGGTCCGGGCGTCCGCGTCGGTGACCCGGCGCCCGCCAGGCAACAGGACCGGCAGCGCCCCGGCCTCGATCGCGCCCCGCTCGCCTGCCCGCCGCGGGATCCAGGCGAGCCTTGCTCCGGTCAACTCAGCGAGCGCGACAGCCGCGGTCAGCGCGCCTGGCACCTCGGCCAGCCGTTCGCCAGCCAGGATCACCGACCCCGGTTTGCTGAGCGCCTGAGCGGCGGCGGCGAACACGTCATCGGCCGGCGACGCGGCCGCAAGGCCGGCCCCCGGAGCCGGGTCGGCGAGCTGGCTGAGCAGGTCGGCCTCCTGGCCGGGCAGCGTCGGCAGCAGTGTGCCGGACAGCTTGGTCAGGCCGAGGCTGGCCAGGGCGGCGACGGAGTAGACCGCGGTGTGGCCTGACCTGACCGCCTTGCGCAGGCGCAGGAACACGATCGGCGACTCGTCCTCGGGCTCGAACCCGGCCAGCAGCACCGTGGGCGCCTGCTGCAGGCTCGCGTAGCTGACGCCCGACTCGGGCGTAGTGCCCGCCACGGCCGAGGCCAGGAACTCAGTTTCCTCAGCGCTATGCGGCCTAGCTCGCATGTCGATGTCGTTGCTGCCGAGCGCGAGCCTGGCGAACTTGGCGTACGCATAGGAGTCCTCGAGGGTAAGCCTGCCGCCGGTCAGCACGCCGGCGCGGCCGCGGGCAGCGGCCAGGCCGCGAGCCGCCGCGTCGAGCGCCTCAGCCCAGGACGCGGGCTGCAGCACCCCGGCGGCGTCCCTGACCAGCGGCGAGACCAGCCGGTCGGGCATGGTCGCGTAGGTGAAGGCCCAGCGTCCCTTGTCGCAGTTCCACTCCTCATTCACCTCAGGCGAGCTGCCAGCCAGCCTGCGCGTCACGACGCCGCGACGGTGATCGGTCCGCTGGCGGCAGCCCGACGCGCAGTGCTCACAGACGCTCGGCGTCGACACCAGGTCATACGGCCGGGCCCTGAACCGGTAGGCCGTGCCCGTGAGCGCGCCGACCGGGCAGATCTGGACCGTGTTGCCGGAGAAGTAGGAGTCGAACGGCACCCCTTCGGCCACCGCGATCTGTTCCTGTGGACCGCGCTCGATCAGCTCGATCAGCGGGTCCCCGGCGATCTGATCGGCGAACCTGGTGCACCTGGCGCACTGGACGCAGCGCTCCCGGTCGAGCAGGACCTGGGAGGAGAGCGCGATCGGCTTGGCGAACTTCCGCTTCTCGCCGCTGAACCTGGTCTCACCAGCGCCGCTCGTCATGGCCTGGTTCTGCAGCGGGCACTCGCCGCCCTTGTCGCACATCGGGCAGTCGAGCGGGTGATTGATCAGCAGCATCTCCATAACGCCGCGCTGTGCCTTCTCGGCGACGGGCGAGGTCAGCTGGGTCCGCACGACCATGCCCTCCGTGCAGACGGTAGTGCACGACGCGGGCGGCTTGGGCTGGCCCTCGACCTGCACGAGGCACTGGCGGCAAGCGCCTATCGGGTCCAGCAGCGGATGGTCGCAGAACCGCGGGATCTGGATGCCGAGCTGCTCGGCGGCCCTGATGACCAGCGTTCCCTTCGGAACCACGATCTCGAATCCGTCGATCGTCACGCTCACGCCATCGGCGGCCTTGGCTACCTCGGTCATCGCGGCGGCCTCCGCCCGAAGAGGGTAGAGGCGGCGGGGTCGAAGGGGCAGCCGCCGTGCTTGGAGTGCTCGATGAACTCGTCCCTGAAGTACTTGATCGATGAGACGACGGGGCTGATCGCGCCGTCGCCGAACGGGCAGAATGCACGGCCCAGAATGTTGTCGCAGATGTCGAGCAACTTGTCCAGGTCAGCGTCGCTGCCTTCGCCGCGCTCCAGCGAATGCAGCAACTGGACGATCCAGTACGTGCCCTCGCGGCACGGCGTGCATTTGCCGCAGGACTCGTGCTCGTAGAACTCCATCCACCGCAAGGTGGCACGGACAACGCAGGTCGTCTCGTCAAATATCTGCAGTGCCCGCGTACCGAGCATGGACCCGGCGGCGCCGACGGACTCGAAATCCAGCGGTACGTCGAGGTGCTCATGGGTGAAGATCGGGGTTGACGATCCGCCCGGGGTCCAGAACTTCAGCCGGTGGCCAGCCCGGACGCCGCCCGCCAGCGACAGCAACTCGCGCAGCGTGACTCCGAGCGGCGCCTCGTACTGGCCCGGCGTGGTGACATGCCCGGACAGCGAGAAGATGCCGAAGCCCTTTGATTTCTCTGTGCCGAGGGCGGCGAACGCTTCGGCACCGTTCGCGATGATGTACGGCACGCTCGCGATCGACTCGACGTTGTTGACCACGGTCGGGCAGGCGTACAGGCCCTCGATGGCGGGGAACGGGGGCTTCAGCCTCGGCTGGCCGCGTTTGCCCTCCAGCGAATCGAGCAGCGCGGTCTCCTCGCCGCACTCGTACGCGCCGGCGCCGGCGTGCACGACGATGTCGAGGTCGAATCCCGAGCCGAGGATGTCGCTGCCGAGGTACCCGGCCTCGTAAGCCTCGGCCACCGCGTGGTGCATGCGCCTGACCACGTGCAGCACCTCACCCCGCACATAGATGAACGCCCGCCGCGCCCTGATCGCGTAGGCAGCGATGATCGCGCCTTCCACGACCGAATGCGGGGTCTGCAGCATGGTCGGGATGTCCTTGCAGGTACCCGGCTCGGACTCGTCGGCGTTCACGACGAGGTAGTGCGGCTTGTCGTCGCCCTGCGGGATGAACCCCCACTTCACCCCGGTGGGGAAGCCGGCGCCGCCGCGGCCGCGCAGACCCGACGCCTTCACCGCCCCGATAACCTCGTCCTGCGGCATCGCCAGGGCCTTGGGCAGCGCCTGGTAACCGCCGGCCCGGCGGTAGCCGGCCAGCGTGAAGGAGTCAGGATCGTCCCAATGCGCGGTGAGCACCGGGGTAAGAACTGATGTCACTGCCGCCCTCCGTTGCCGCC
>DASWGE010000272.1:0-8396 GCA_036393895.1 Streptosporangiaceae bacterium
GGTGAGCGTCACCTTGTTCCATGCGATCGCTATGTCAGGGTGATGGTTCGCTGCCTGAGCCAGGTGGGCCACCGCCCCGACGTACAGCATGGCATCACGGAAGTCACCGAGCTTGACCGTGCGGGTGATCGCGTTACCCGCACGCTCCCAGCCTGCGGCCCGGCCCAGGCTGGCGGTGATCTCGTTTTCGGTTAGCAGCGTCATGGACCTATCCTCGCAGCCGACGCCGGCGCTGCCCAATGACCGCCGGCGAGTCGCCGGGGTCCCGGGCAGCGATAGGCTAAGCCGCCGATGGTCCAGCCGTCTTCGGAGCCGCAAATGCCCGATCCGCAGTCCCCGGCGCTCCAGCGCACCCCGCTGGCGGCCGTGCACGCCGGACTCGGCGCCACCATGACCGAGTTCGCCGGATGGCTCATGCCGCTGCGATATGCCAGCGAGACCGCCGAGCACAACGCGGTCAGGAAGGCGGCCGGGCTCTTCGACCTGTCGCACATGGGCGAACTCATGATCACCGGCGACGGCGCCGCCGCGGCGCTGGATTACGCGCTGGTCGGCGAGGCGTCGGCGATCAAGCCTGGGCGCGCCAGATACACGATGATCTGCGCGCCGGACGGCGGGGTGATCGACGATCTGATCGTCTACCGGCTGGCCGAGAGCCAGTACCTGGTCGTCGCCAACGCCTCCAACGCGACCGTGGTGGCGGCCGAGCTGGCCGAGCGGAGCGACGGCCGGGGCGCCGAAGTCAGGGACCGAACCGCGGACTACGCCCTGATTGCGGTCCAGGGTCCCCGGGCCGCTGCGATCGTTGCCAGCCTGACCAGCACCGACCTGGATCAGGTGCGCTACTACGCGAGCTATCAGGCCACCATCGCGGGATCGGAGGCACTGCTGGCCAGGACCGGTTACACCGGAGAGGACGGATTCGAGATCTTTGTCGGGCCTGAGGACGCGGCGCCACTCTGGCAGGCACTGACCGACGCCGGCCGGGGCGTAGGGCTGGTCCCGGCAGGCCTAGCCGCACGGGATTCACTCCGGCTGGAAGCGGGGATGCCGCTGTACGGCAATGAGCTTGGCCGGGACGTCACGCCGTACGACGCAGGCCTGGGTCGCGTCGTCAACCTGGACAAGCCCGGCGATTTCGTCGGCCGCGCCGTCCTCGCTGCGCGGGCGCAGGCCGCGCCGACCCGGGTGCTCGTGGGCCTCGCTGGCCAGACCAGGCGGGTTCCCCGGCACGGCTATTCGGTGCTGTGGAATGGTGAGCCGTGCGGGACAGTGACAAGCGGAGCGCCATCCCCGACGCTCGGTCGGCCCATCGCCATGGCTTACGTGACCGCCGAGATGGCGGCCGAGGCGCGATCTGCGACCGGTACCAGCGAGGGGCGGCTCGCCGTCGATATCCGTGGTAGCGCCGAGCCCGCTGAGCTAGTACCGCTCCCGTTCTACAAGCGGCCCGCGCCGAACTGACCGTCCGCACCAGGCATCGCCGGAATTCTGGCATAACAAGACCTGCGGGCTAACCGCCAGGAGAAGGGTGGCATCATGAGCGTTCCTGAGGAGTTGTACTACACCGCCGAGCACGAATGGGTCGCGATCTCCGATGCGACCGCCCGGGTCGGGATCACCGACTACGCGCAGCGGGCGCTAGGAGACGTCGTGTACGTGACAGCGCCCGCGCAGGGCACCCGGGTGACGGCCGGCGATCCGTGCGGCGAGGTGGAGTCGACCAAGTCGGTCAGCGACATCTACTGCCCGGCTGACGGCGAGGTGACCGAGGTCAATCCGGAGATCGACGAGGACCCCGGGCTGGTCAACTCCGACCCCTACGGCGCGGGCTGGCTGTTCAAGATCAAGCTCGACTCCGGTGACGAGGTGCCGCCGGGACTGCTCTCCGCCACCGAATACACCGCGCTGACAGCCGAAGCGCAGCAGTGACGCGAGCCGCCGAGGCCGACGACCTGCGCAGGCTCAACGCGGCTACTGCCCTGATCGAGCCGCCATTCGCGGTCGTCGACATGGCGGCCTTTCGTTCCAATGCGGCCGGTATGACGCGCCGGGCAGACGGCACGCCCATCAGGCTGGCGAGCAAGTCGGTGCGATGCAGGCGGCTTATCACCGAAACGCTCGGCATGCCCGGCTTCCGCGGCATACTCGCGTTCACCCTGCCCGAGGCCTTGTGGCTCGCCGAATGCCGCACCAGCGACGACATCGTGGTGGCCTACCCCACGGCGGACGAGGCCGCCCTGGCGAGGCTGGCCAGCCACCCGCAGGCGGCCATGGCGATCACGGTCATGGTCGACTCCATCGAGCACCTCGACCTGATCGCCAGGGCGGTCGCGGCGGCCGGTGACCCGCACCCGGTCAGGGTCGCCATCGATATCGATGCCGGCTATCGGGCACTCGGCGGCCGGCTGCGGGCAGGCGCGAGGCGCTCGCCGGTCCGCAGCCCCGCGCAGGCGGCCGCGCTCGCGCAAGCCATCGCTGGCCGACCGGGACTGCGGCTAGCAGGCCTGATGGCCTACGAGGCGCAGATCGCCGGGGTGGGCGACAACCCGCCAGGACGGCCCGCCTACGCCAGGGCCATCCGGGCCATGCAGCGCAGGTCGGCGGCGGAGCTCGCCGTAAGACGGGCTGCCATCGCCGCTGCGGTCCGGGAGGTGATGCCGATCGAGTTCGTCAACGGCGGCGGCACCGGCTCGATCGCCGCCACCGCGGCCGAGACCGCGGTGACCGAAGTCGGCGCGGGATCCGGGCTCTACCAGCCCACGCTGTTCGACGCCTACCGCTCGTTCTCCGGGCTGCCCGCTGCCCTTTTCGCCCTGCCTGTCGTGCGCAGGCCTGGTGCCGGCGTGGCTACCGTGCTTGGCGGCGGCTACCTGGCGTCGGGGCCGGGAAATGCCAGCCGGATGCCACAGCCGCATCTGCCGGCCGGGCTGAAGCTGGACCGCAACGAAGGTGCGGGCGAGGTCCAGACGCCCGTGCTCGGCAGGGCGGCCGACAGCCTGCGAATCGGCGACCGCGTCTGGTTCCGGCATGCCAAGGCGGGTGAACTGTGCGAGCGGTTCAGCGAGCTGCACCTGATCGAGGGCAGCGCGATCACGGCGACTGTGCCGACGTACCGGGGCGAGTGCAAGGCGTTCGGATGACCAGCCGTCCGCGTAAGCCGGCGGTCATGGGCGTCCAGGTAGCTCTCGCCTACGCCGGTCAAGGAAGGTGCGCTCGGCCGCATTAGCGGTCAGGGCCAGGGCAGCGTCGTAGGCCTGCGCCGCCTCGGCGGTCCGCCCCAGCCGCCTCAGCATGTCGGCCCTGGCTACGTGCAATGGGTGGTAGGACCCGAGGTCGAGACCATCGATGGCGGCCAGGCCCGCTTGCGGGCCGTCGACCTCGGCCAGCGCGACGGCGCGGTTCAGCGCGACCACAGCGGTCGGGGCGCAGGCCATCAGCTGGTCGTAGAGCACGAGGATCTGGCGCCAGTCCGTCTGCGCGGCAGCTGGCGCCGCGCTGTGCACGGCGGCGATGGCCGCCTGGATCTGGTACGGCCCTGGCTGGTTCCGTCGCAGGCACCTGCGGACCAGAGCCTGCCCCTCATCGATCAATGCCCGGTCCCACAGTGACCTGTCCTGATCGGGCAGCAGCACCAGCGGATGTCCGGGCGCGGTACGCGCCGGAGTGCGCGAATATGTCAGCAGCAGGAGAGCCAGCAGGCCGAGCACCTCTGGCTCGTCCGGCATGAGCCCGGCGAGCACGCGGGCCAGCCTGATTGCCTCGTCGCACAAGTTCAGCCGGACCAGATCGTCACCATCGGTCGCGGTGTGGCCCTCGTTGAAGACGAGGTAGACCACTGCCAGGACCGCTGCGAGCCGGTCGGGCAGCTCGGCATCGCCAGGAACGCGGTACGGAATGCCCGCGGCCTTGATCTTCTTCTTAGCCCGCACAATGCGCTGGGCCAGCGTGGCCTCGGGCACCAGGAAGGCGCGCGCGATCTGCGGCGTCTCCAGGCCGCCGAGCAGCCGCAGTGTAAGCGCCACCTGGGCAGGGCGGGCCAGCGCCGGGTGACAGCAGGTGAAGATCAACCGCAGCCGGTCGTCTCGCACCGGACCCACCTCCTCCGCCGGGTCTTCCTGCCCGTACAGCAGCGCGGCCTGGGCGTGGCGATCATGGCGCGAGGCCTCCCTGCGCAACTGGTCGATCGCGCGGTTCCTGGCCGTCGTAGTAATCCACGCGCCGGGGTTCGGCGGCAGTCCGGTGACGGGCCAGCGATCGACAGCCACCGCGAAAGCCTCCTGGACCGCTTCCTCGGCGATGTCGATGTCGCCGAGGAAGCGGACCAGGGTGGCTACGCACCGGCCGTACTCGCGCCGGAAGTAGCCTTCGATCTCATCGGAGCGGATCGCCATCGGGCCCGCTAGTCCTCCGCGTCGTCCTGGAAGGGGCGGACCTCGACCGGAGCCCGGCAAGCCCTGGTCGCCTTGGCGGCCCAGGCCAGCGCCTCGTCCAGGTCGGCGGCCCTGATCACCCAGAAGCCGCCGAGCTGCTCCTTGGCTTCGGCGAACGGCCCGTCGATGGTCAGCACCTCGTCGTCGCGGACCCGCACGACTGTCGCGGTAGCCGGCGGGTGCAGACCGCCTGCGAAGACCCAGGCCCCCTCGGCCTGGATCTGGGCGTTGAGCGCATCGACGTCCTTGTAGGCCTGCTGCGTCTCGTCCTCAGACTGCGGCTCTTCGCCCTCGACCACGTGCACGGCGAGCAGGTATTGCTTCATGACTGCGGTCCTTTCCGGTGTCGGCCGGCCCGCTGGCCGGCTCCCTCTACCCTCGCTACGAACCGCCCAGGCCCGGATCGACACTGCGGCCGGAAGATTCTCGGAACGACGACTGCTCCAGCCTGGCCTCAGACGTGGTGGGCTCGAAGAGCTCCACGGGATTGCCGGACGTATCTTCCACCAGGATCTGCTTTCCACCCATCCCGGTGACGATCTCGTTGCGGAACCTAGCGCCTCTGGCGCGCAGCCGATCGACGGTCCCGGTCAGGTCGGTGACCTCGATCGAGAACCGATTCCAGCCGCCAGGCCTGGGCAACGTTCCGTCCGGCATCGCCTGACCGCCGCCCGGCCCGCCGCCGGGAGCGCTGAGCACCAGACGCAGGTCACCGAGCGACAGCATGGCAAACGTCGGCGCCGGATGCATGATCTCGGTAAAGCCAAGGTTGTCGCGGTAGAACGCGATCGCCGCATCGACGTCGTCGACGATGTAGCGGACGCTGACAGTGGCCATCTGCTGTTCCTCCTCGCCGTTAGGCTCGTCCGGATTCTTAGCCAGTCTTCTAGCATCCTCGACGCTCTCGAGATGGTGACAACTGGCCCGAAGCACGACAGGCTTGTCCTGATCACAAAGCCGGAGTCGAAGGATAGGACTACATGCCAGACCTCCTGACCATCTATGCGTCAACTCAGCCGGACAAGCCCGCCGTCATCGACGACCAGGGCAGCGCGGGCGTCGTCACCTGGACCTACGCCCAGCTTGAGGCGGAGGCGAACCGGCTGGCTCACGCGCTGATGTCCGTCGGCGTCGCGCCGGGCCAGAAGGTGATCTGGTGCGGCCCGAACTCGGCGCAGGTTGTCGCAGTGATGAATGCCACGAGGAAGATCGGCGCTGTCGCCGTCCCGCTGAACTACCGCCTGACTCCGGCCGAAGCCCAGTACATCATCGTCCACTCCGATGCCAGCGCCGCATACGTGGACGCGACTTCCGCCCACCTCTTTGTCACGCCAGGCGGCGAGCAGCTCGGCAGCCTGCGGCACGTCATTGTCTTCGGCGGCGCGCCGCTTGCCGGGATGCGCGGCGATGATCTGGTCACCGCCGCCTCGGCCAAGCCTCCGGCAGAAGCTGAGGAGGAGAGCCCTGGAGCGACGATGATCTACACCTCAGGGACGACGGGCAAGCCGAAGGGCGCCTACCGCAACATGACGGACCAGAGCACTGCGATCGCGCTGATCGGCTTCATCGGCTACACCCCTGACGACGTTTACCTCACCTCGGGTCCGCTGTATCACAGCGGGCCGAGCGCCTTCATGAGTGTCGGGCTGGCCCTCGGCCAGACGATCATCGTGCAGCGCAAGTTCGAGCCCGAGGACTGGCTACGCCTGGTCGACACCTACCACGTGAGTTCGACGTTCTCCGCGCCGCCGCTGATCAGGCTCGTATGCGCGCTGCCAGCCGAGGTCAAAGACCGCTACGACCGTTCGTCGATGAAGCGGATGCTAGCCAACGCGGCCCCGTGGAGCTTCGCGCTGAAGCAGGCCTACCTGGCCGACTTCCCCGCTGACTCGCTGTGGGAGATCTACGGGTCAACCGAGCTCGGGGTGAACTGCGTGCTCGAGCCCAAGGACCAGCTGCGCAAGCCAGGCTCGTGCGGTAAGCCAGCTCCCGGGGTAGAGGTCCGCCTACTCGACGCCGACGGCAAAGAGGTCACGGGCACCGGGCCCGATCACGCGGGCGAGCTGTACGTGCGCTCGACCGGTGTGTTCAACGAGTACTACAAGCAGCCCGACAGCTATGAGGCCGCCAGGCTGGGCGATTTCCACACGGTCGGCGACATCGCCTACCGGGACGACGAGGGCTACTACTACATCTGCGACCGCAAGAACGACATGATCATTTCAGGCGGGATGAACATCTACCCGGCGGAGATCGAGGCAGCCCTCGAGCAGCATCCGGGGATCTTCGATGTCGCTGTCTTCGGAATCCCGTCGGAGGAGTGGGGCGAGCAGGTTCACGCCACGGTGGTGCCCGCTCCCGGCGCGTCGCTGTCCGAGGCGGACGTTATGGCCTTTGCCCGCGAGCACCTGGCTGGATACAAGGCCCCCCGCTCAGTCTCGTTCGCCGACGAGCTGCCACGAACAGGCTCGGGCAAGCTGCTGAAGCGGCAGCTCCGGGCCCCGTACTGGGCGGGCCGTGCCGCCAAGGTCGGCTGACCGCGGCCTGGGCGCACCACCCGGGTATGGAGCGGGCAGAACCGGAAACGTGCCCGGGCGGGACGCCATCCGCCCGGGGCACGCTCCCGGCGTCACCGGGTGCGGAGCCGGAAAAGGACGCCCGACACCGCCGCTGACACGAGCAGGATGCCGGCGCACCAGGCCAGTGCACGCCAGGGAGCGGCACCGACAGGAGTGCCGAGCAAGAGCCCGCGCATGGTCTCAACGACAGGCGTGACCGGTTGGTTCCGTGCGAAGCCCTGCAGCCAGCCCGGCATGGTGCCGATCGGCACGAAGGTGCTGCTCGGGCGCCAGCCAGGAGATGGCCAGCGCGAACAGCAGCAGGATGCCACCCGCAGCGACCCAGCCTGCCGTTCCGCGAGCGTGCCTGACGCTCGCCACCGGGCAGTCAGCCGCGGCGGCGGCCCCAGATCCGGTAGACGGCGAAGCCAGTCGCCGCCAGCGCACCGGCAAGGACAGCGAGCCTGACCTCCGGCCTGGAGAACTCGTGCGCTGCCCGGCCCCTGAGCCTCCGCACGTTGCTGGCCGGACTGACCCGGTCGGCGAGCGAGTCGATGGTGCGAGCGAGGTTCTGCCGCGTTCGCTCGATCTCGGCGACGATCTCGTCGGAGTCCCGCTTGGCGACCCGGCCGTTCGCCGCGGCCTTGCCGCTCACCTCCACCGCGCCGCGCTGCCGTTCGCGGCTCTCCTGGTCGGCCATCTCACGCGCCCTTCCTGCCCGGAGCGTGGTCGTTCCTGGCTCGCCCCCAGTGTCCCAGGCGAGCGGCTACAGCGCACCTCCGCCCCGCCGGTTCACGATTACGCCAGTCACCGGTTCTCCGGACCGTCACCCGGCTGGTGCCTGAGCTCCTTTCCGCGGGACGAGCCCCCTTCTGCCAGACAAGCACGGTGCGGCGGCGGTCACCCGGCCGGATGCCGGGGACCGCCGCCGCCAGAAGGGAAGCCGGACTAGCTGTGGCTAGCCTGCGCGTGCGCGGCCCCGAGCAGGTCCTGGCACTCGGTGAGCTGCGACGCTATTCCGTGGATCGGCACGTTGCCAAACGCCGCGGCCCCGAGCCCGTCCTTGATCGTGGCGGCCAGATGATCTCTGGGTCCCTCGAGCGTGCTCAGGACATGGTCGGTGTGCAGGAAGGTCGAATCGCCGCTGGCATTGCTCTCGATCCCGGCGGTCGAGGCGATCAGCGTGTCGGTTCCGAACTGCCCCACGCTGGAGTTGAGCTGCTTGTAGCAGGCCCCCAGCGCTGCCACCCCTGGCTGAGACAGCGCGCTGTTCGGATCGGCGAGAACCTGCGTGATGACCCGCCCGTCGGACTGGTAGTCATCGCGAAGACCGGCCAGGTACAGGACCGTCGGCCGGATGTCCGTCTCGTCGATCCAGGTACCGGTCGTGTTGCTGTCCGGCACG
>DASWGE010000273.1:0-3316 GCA_036393895.1 Streptosporangiaceae bacterium
GATGTTCCACAGGACGAGGCGGTGGATGACGGATCTCCCGCGTGTGTCATCGGGCGTGTGTCCCGCACCCTAGCCCATGTGCGGATAGCGATAGTCCGTCGGCGGGGAGAACAGCTCCTTGATGGTGCGCGCGTTGACCCAGCGCGTCAGGTTGAAAATCGAGCCGGCCTTGTCGTTGGTGCCGCTGGCCCGCGCCCCGCCGAAGGGCTGCTGACCGACGACCGCGCCGGTGGGCTTGTCGTTGATGTAGAAATTTCCTGCCGAGAACCGCAGCGCGTCAGTGGCGGCGGCGATCGCGGCGCGGTCCGTCGCGATGATGGACCCGGTCAGCGCGTATGGAGCGACATCGGCTGCCTGCGCGACGGTCGCGTCGTAGTCGGCGTCGTCGAATACGTGCACGGCCAGGATGGGTCCGAAGTACTCCGTGGTGAAGACCTCGTCGGTCGGGTCGGAGCACTCAAGCACGGTCGGCTTGACGAAGTAACCGTGCGCGCGGTCCGTGCTGCCGCCCGTTACGACGCGCACGCTCGACCTCGACCTGGCCCGGCTGAGCGCGTCGACGTGCTTGACGTACGCGCGCTCGTCGATCACCGCGCCCATGAACGTCGACAGGTCCGCAGTCACGTCACCCACTGTGAGCGACTCGACCGTGGCGACGAACGAGTCCTGCATCCGCATCCAGACGCTACGCGGGATATAGGCCCGGGATGCCGCCGAACACTTCTGGCCCTGGTATTCAAACGCACCGCGCACCAGCGCCACCGTTAGCACGTCGGGATCGGCCGACGAATGAGCGATAACAAAATCCTTGCCGCCGGTCTCGCCGACCAGGCGCGGGTATCCGCGGTAACCCGCGATGTTCTCCCCTACGGTCTGCCACAGGCGCTGGAAGGTTGCTGTCGACCCGGTGAAGTGAATGCCCGCCAGGTCGGCGTGCGGGACCGCGACTCGGGAGATCGCCTGGCCGCTGCCGGTCACCATGTTGATCACGCCGGGCGGGAGTCCGGCGGCTTCGAGCAGTCGCATCAGGTAGTGCGCGGAGAACTGCTGGGTTGGCGAGGGCTTCCAGAGCACCACGTTGCCGAGAAGTGCGGGCGCTGTCGGGAGGTTGCCGGCGATGGAGGTGAAGTTGAACGGCGTGATCGCCAGGACGAAACCCTCAAGCGGGCGGTACTCGAGCCTGTTCCACAAACCAGGCGATGATGCCGGCTGCTCGGCAAGCAGGCGCCTGGCGTAAGCCGCGTTGTACCGCCAGAAGTCAATAAGCTCACAGGCCGCGTCGATCTCCGCCTGGTAGACCGACTTCGACTGGCCGAGCATCGTCGATGCATTGATCACCGATCGCCACGGGCCAGCCAGCAACTCGGCCGCGCGCAGGAAGATGGCCGCCCGGTCGTCGAACGACAGCTCGCGCCAGCCAGGCGCGGCCAGCCGGGCAGCCTCGATCGCGGCTACCACGTCCTCGTCGGTGGCCTCGCCGAGGCGGCCAAGCACGTGCGCGTGGTTATGCGGCTGGACGACGTCCATCCAGCCGCCGCCGCCCATGCGCTGCACGCCCCCAATAGTCATGGACAGGTCGACAGGCTCGCCGGCCAGCTCCTTGATCTTGGTTTCCAGGGCCGCGCGCTCGGGACTGCCTGATGCGTAGCTCTTGACAGGCTCGTTGGCCGGAGCCGGGACGTTGGTGACGGCATCGAACACGGACTGCTCCCATAGCTCGATAGAGGCGTACGGCGGCCTGCGACCAGGCCACAATGCAACTCCAGTTTCGTCGATCCTCATCGTTGCACCAAACCGGCGTGCCTGCCGAGAGCGGCCTTACCCGCGAGACGCGGACACCGGCCTCAGCCGATCAGGTAGATCAGCTCCTGCGTCGCATACCAGAGCAGCTCATGCCCTTCGGCGCTATCCACGACGAACTTCGCGTCGCTGTCCCCCGCGTCGGCGGCAGGCAGAGCGGCCGCCGCCGCGTCGATGTCCTGCGCGGCGTCCTTGGCGTCGACATGGCCAGCGACCACGTCCGCGAGCATGACAGGAAGGGTCACCATGACGTGACCTGGCTTGTCGATCCCGTTCCTGACGCTGATCAGCGATTCGGGCAACTCGGCCGCGAGCACGACCCTGCGCCTGGCTGCCTTGGTGTCGATATGCAGCATCCGCAACGACGCGCGAGCAGCCTGCACCATCGCGATGTACTCGAGTTCCTCAAGATCACCGCTCGCGTACCACTCCCGCAGCGCGGGCGTTACCGCGAATCCGGTTACCGGTGCGGGCCCGACCTGCCCAGCCACCAGCGCAGACCCCAGCGCCGCCAGCGTGGTTGGCAGGTAGACGCGCATGAGGTCCCCAAACGGCTCACTGCAAATGCGATCGCTCACCCGCGCACGCCTGACCGGCCGAAGCGGGGAGTTCTACCGAGTCTGCCAGCCCTAAGTGTGCGATGACCCCAGAATCATCACCTGGCTCACAAGCAATCGCTGAATCCGCGGGCGTTACCGGAAATGACATCGACCACCTTGGCAACCGCCACGTCGATCGACTCGTGCTCCCAGAACCTGATCACCGTCCAGCCCGCCTGGCCAAGAGCCGTATCAGCGGCCCGGTCCCTGTCGACGTTACGGCGCAGCTTAGGTTCCCAGTACCAGGTATTCGCCGCTGGCTGGCTGCCGTGCTCCGGACAGCAGTGCCAGAAGCAGCCATCCACGAAGACGGCGACCTTCCTGGCGGTGAACACGATGTCCGGCCTGACCCTGACCCCGTCGGCCAGCTCGAGTCGGTAATCCTTGCGATAGCGGAGGCCGAGCCCGTGCAACGCCCGCCGCAGCGCCAGCTCGGGCTTGGTGTCGGCGCGGCGGTTAGCCCGCATGTTCGCCGAACGCCCGGCGCTCGATGGCTGCGGATAGCCAGGCCGAGGTGCCGGCACTGCGGCCGGGCCAGCCGTGCTGACGGCGCTCGCGACCGTTGGCACGACCGTATTCCGGCCGCCGGCGCCTGCCGACGACGAATTTTCCGCCATAGCAAGCAGGCTAGTTCCGGCGGCGCCATAAGTGGCTGACGCTCCGGATGAGACGGCGGAAATCGGCCAGCGAAGCGGCCGGCTTCTCAGGCCGCTGGAGTGCCGGGCGCGGCCAGCAGGTCGAGCAGCGCCGAGCGGGTCAGTGCCGGGTCTTGGTGATGCACGGCCAGGAAGCCCAGCGCCTGCGCCGCGATGATGTTGCCCTCCATATCGTCGATAAAGGCGCACTCCGCCGCTGACAATCCGAGCCTGGTGAGGGCGAGCTGGAAAATGCGCTCCTCAGGCTTGCGCATCCCGACC
>DASWGE010000274.1:0-3730 GCA_036393895.1 Streptosporangiaceae bacterium
CTGGCGCGTCCAGGCTATCCAGATGAGCTATTTGATGACCTTGCCCGGCTGGCGGAACTGCGGGCGGGAGCCAGGCTGCTCGAGGTCGGCTGCGGAACCGGCAAGGCTACGATCCCGCTCGCCCGGCGCGGCTATCAGATCACTGGCCTCGAGATCGGCGCGAATCTCGCCGACCGGGCGCGGCAGAATCTCGCCGGCTTCGCCGACGTCCAGATCGTGCGAAGCGCGTTTGAGTCGTGGCGACCGCCCGCAGGCGTGACCTATGAGATGGTGTTCGCCGCCACCTCCTGGCACTGGGTCGACCCGGCGGTGCGTTACCGCCGGGCCTGGGAGCTATTGCGACCAGGCGGCCACCTCGCCTTCTGGGGCGCATCGCATGTATTTCCGGCCGACGGTGACCCGTTCTTCGGCGAGATCCAGGATGTGTACGACGAGATCGGGGAGGGACTGCCGGCTGGCTCGGCGTTTCCGCGGCCGGGTGAATTGCCCGACGGCCGTGACGAGATCGGGGCCAGCGGCCTCTTCGGCGACATCAAGATCCGCCACTTTGACTGGGAGGTAAGTTACGACGGCGAGGGTTACATCCGCCTGCTCGAGACCTTCTCCGGGCACATCGCCATGGAGCAGTGGAAACGCGACCGGCTGTACGGCGAGATCCGAGGACGGCTGGCCCGCCGCCCGGGTGGCCGGCTGCGGCGACACTGGGGTGCCGTGCTACATGTCGCCAGGCGGCGCAATTCCCCGGACGGGCCTTCGAGCGGTCAGTCATCCGGTGCCATCTAGCCGCTCTGCTTGGTGCATGGGTGTACCACCCATACCGGAACCAGGGATGGGTGGCACACCGATACACCAGGCGGGTCCTAGGTGGGCCCCGCTTTACCCGATCGCATAGGAACCTCAGTGGCTTATGAGGCTTTTGGTACTGGATGGACATGAGAAGTTACGCCAGCCGACGTCACGATGCCTCCGTCAGCCAACGCGGACCAAATCCGTCGGCGAACCACGGACCGAGCCCTGGCGAGCCGCGGACCAGGCTGAATCGGTAGCGTGGGCAACGCCATGTCCGTACCGCCGACGACCCGACCACCAACCACGCGACCGCATCCCACGCGACCGCAGACGACGCTGCTCGTGACGCTGACCGGACGCGACCGCCCGGGGGTCACGTCCAGGCTCTTCACCGGGCTGTCGCCGCACGAGCTGACCGTGCTCGACGTCGAGCAGGTGGTCATCCGGGGGCATCTTGTGCTGGGGGTGCTGCTCGCCTGCCCGCAGTCGCCTGACCTGACCGCGATCCATCGGGCGGTCACCTCGATCGCGGACGATCTTGGCATGAATGCCGAGATCACGCTGGGCTCAGGCGAGCACACGCGGCAACGGGGACGGCTGCACGTGACCGTGCTCGACAGTCCGCTTACCCCAGGAGTGATCGCCGCCATCGCCGGCCGGATCGCGGTCAGCGGCGCGAACATCGACAAGATCGGGCGGCTCGCCCGGGAGCCGGTTACGTGCATCGAGTTCGAGGTCTCGGGTGCCGATCCCGAGACGCTTCGGACCGAACTGGCGCGCGAGTCGGTCGGCCTCGGCGCGGATATCGCGGTCCAGCGCGGCGGGCTGCACCGGCGCGCGATGCGGCTCGTGGTCATGGACGTCGACTCCACCCTGCTGCAGGACGAGGCCATCGACCTGCTCGCCGACCGGGCCGGCCGCGCGGCCGAAGTAGAAGCGCTGACAAACGCGGCCATGCGGGGTGAGATCGACTACGCCGCGGCGCTGCGCCAGCGGGTGCAGCTGCTCGCCGGACTGGACGCGATCGTCCTGTCCGAACTTACCGAGAAGCTGCGGCTGACGCCAGGGGCCAGGACGCTGGTGCGGACGCTCAAGCGGCTCGGCTACCGCTGCGGCGTCGTGAGCGGCGGCTTCACGCAGATCACGGACTGGCTGACGGCCGAACTCGGACTCGACTACGCGGCGGCGAACACCCTCGAGATCGCCGACGGCAAGCTGACTGGCCGGATCACCGGGGAGCTGATTGACCGGCCGGGCAAAGAGCGGATGCTGCGGCAGTTCGCGGCCGAGGCGGGAGTGCCGCTGAGTCAGACGGTGGCCGTCGGCGACGGCGCCAATGACCTGGACATGATCGCCGCGGCTGGCCTGGGGATCGCTTTCAACGCCAGGCCGGTGGTGCGGAGCGCGGCCGATGCCTCGGTGAGCGTTCCGCACCTGGATGTCATCTTGTACCTGCTCGGCATCTCGAGGGAGGACGTTGAGGCGGCTGACGCCGCTGACAGCGCGCCCGCTGACCCCGAGGCGCTCAGCGCTCGCTGACCCGAAGCACTGAGCGCTCGCCAGCGGCCTTGTTATCTGGCTCGGGCGGCAGCCAAGATGAATCATGCCTGTCGCCCCGCTATCAGACGATGACGTCACCAGGATCGCCGCCTCCTACGGCCTGCCGGTCACCAGCCAGGACATCGCCTCGTTCCGTGTCCTCGCCGGCGCCTTGCTGACCTCGTACGACGAGGTCGAGCGCCGATACGCGGAGGGCCTGACCGAGCCGCCGTCCCGCGCATGGGAGCGGCCAGCCGACGCCGACAACCCGCTCGGCGCGTGGTACGTCACGACGCGGATCCAGACCCGGGACGACGGGCCGCTGGCCGGCCTGCGGATCGCGGTCAAGGACAACATCGAGGTCGCAGGCGTGCCGATGATGAACGGGTCGGCCGCTGTCGAGGGATTCATCCCCCGGCACGATGCGACGGTCGTCACCCGGCTCCTTGACGCGGGCGGGGTCATCACCGGCAAGGCGGTATGCGAGGACCTGTGTTTCTCAGGCGGCAGCCATACTTCTGCCACTGGGCCGGTTCGCAACCCGTGGGACAACTCCCGGTCAGCAGGCGGATCATCCAGCGGCAGCGCCGCCCTGGTCGCGGCCGGTCACGCAGACCTGGCGCTCGGCGGGGACCAGGGCGGTTCGATCAGGATCCCGGCGGCGTTCTGCGGCGTGGTCGGGCACAAGCCGACGCACGGCCTGGTCCCGTACACCGGCGCGTTCCCGATCGAGGTAACCCTCGATCACCTTGGCCCCATCACCAGGACCGTGAGGGACGCGGCCCTGATGCTCGGCGTCCTGGCCGGGCCAGACGGGTTCGACCCGCGCCAGCGGGCCTGCCCGCCAGACCGCGATTACCGCACCGACCTGGACGCCGGCATCGTCGGCCTGCGGGTCGGCGTGCTGAAGGAAGGCTTTGGCTTTCCCGGGCTTTCCCAGCCGGGCGTGGACAAGGCAGTCAGGTCCGCGATCAGCGCGCTGGCCACGGCGGGGGCCGACGTCGGCGAGGTCAGCGTGCCCTGGCACAACGACGCCATGCACGTCTGGACGGTGATCGCCACCGATGGGGTAGTCACTCAGATGATCGACGGGGACGGCTTCGGCATGAACTGGGCAGGCCGCTACGACCCCGAGTTGATGGAACACTATCGCCGCGGCCGCAGGAAGCATGCCGACCGGCTGCCGGAGACAGTCAAGCCCACGATCTTCGCGGGCCGGCACGTGATGGATTTGCACGGCGGCCGGTACTACGCCATGGCCCGCAACCTCGCGCTCGAGCTCGCTGCCGCCTACGACCGGGCGCTCGAAACAGTCGACGTGCTGGTCCTGCCGACGCTGCCAATCACCGCAACGCCGATCCCGGCGCCAGACGTCCCGCGCGAGGAGAGCATCGCGCGCTCG
>DASWGE010000275.1:0-7643 GCA_036393895.1 Streptosporangiaceae bacterium
GGCGCCGCCGACGTCGAATAGCGGAGGCGCGTAGCTGCTTCAAGCGGCCCGGCAAGGGCCGCCCGCCCCAAACAACCCGAAGAGTTTGAGCAAGCCGAAGAGAAGGTGGCTGTATCTGGCGCGGATCTTACGTGCTGCCCAGATCGTACGTCTTAATCGGCTCGCTCGGCCCCCGTCAGCTACCCTGGCTGCCCGTCCCGGCCGCTGCGCGGCTACTGATAGGCGACGGGAGCGGTACGCGGCCACGTGGACGCGGTTGCCGCAGGTGCGGCTGTCGCAGTAGCGCCTCGACTGGTTCCTCGACAGGTCGATGAAGACCGCGTCGCACTCTGGCGACGCGCACGTGCGGACCCGGCCGCTCTGGGCGGCGACGACGAGTTCAGCGAGGCCCATCGCGCTGTGCGCGGCGATCCGGTCGGCCAGGGGAGCGGCTGCCCTGGTCACGTGGATGTGCGGCGGCCGGCCGTCGTGGGTGACGATCTGAGGCACCGCTCCCGTCTCGGCGAGCAATGTGTTGAGGTCGCGAATTGCCGTGTCCTCGTCGCCGGCCTGGCAGGCGACCACGACTGCGTCAAGCCGGGAGCGCAGCATGTGCAGTCGCGGCACGTCGCTGGCGCGGGCGGCACTCAGATTCTCGACCCGGTACCGGCGGCCAAACGCGATGACCTCTTCCAGGCTGGCCAGCCGCCCGGCCGTGCCAGGCAGCGCACCCGAGGTCGTGCCAGGCAGCGCACCCGAGGTCGTGCCAGGCAGCGCACCCGAGATCGCGGCAGGCTGTCCGCCCGAGACTGTCCGGCCTGTGTTGACGAGCTCGACGCACTCGACGAGGGCCTCAAGCTGATCGGCGCCAAGTCCCATGCACTCCCCCACCGATCTAGCGCGTATGCTCAAATGCGTGACAGCACCGTACAAGTCTACGGTCCTTACAAGCAACGACGGCACCGCCAATCCCGGTGCCGTTGCCATGCCTGATAGACGGCCGCTTCTGATGGCTGGCCTGGGCGCCGCGACCATATCCTGCTCCGCGGTCTTCGTCGCGCTGTCCGGCGCCAGCCCGGTCAGCACTGCGTTTTACCGGACTGCTCTCGCGCTGCCTGTCCTGGTCGCCCTCGCCGTAATTGAGCAACGCAGGTACGGCCAGCGACCGCTGACCGAGCGGCTCAGGGCCGCGCTCGCCGGCGTGTTTCTCGCCGACGACCTGATCTTGTGGGCACATGCCATCGCCGATGTCGGTGCTGGAGTGGCTACCGTACTGGGCAATCTTCAGGTGCTGTTCGTGGCCGGGCTGGCATGGCTGCTGTGGAAAGAACGACCCAGCCGGGCTGTGGCGTTCGCGCTGCCGGTCGTAATGGTCGGCGTGGTACTCGTTTCCGGGATGATCGGAAGTCGCCCGGCCGGCCAGCATCCGCTGGCTGGCATCTGCTACGGCGTCGGCACCTCCATCGCGTACGCGGGCTACCTGTTGATCCTGCGCCGGTCGTCGGCCGCATCTGCCCATGTTGCCGGGCCGGTGGCCGACGCGACGGCTGGCTCGGCCATCGCGGCGCTGGCCTTCGGGCTGGTCTTCGGCGGCCTCGAACTGCATCCGCTCTGGCCCGCCATCGGCTGGCTTGCCGCGCTGGCCCTGGTCAGCCAGACCGTCGGCTGGCTGCTGATCACCTCGTCGCTGCCACGGCTCCCCGCCGCGGTGTCGTCGCTCATGCTGCTGCTTCAGCCGGCCGCGTCACTCGCGCTCGCCGCGGTCATACTCGGCCAGCAGCCGACCCTGCTCCAGATCGTGGGCGCCGTCCTCACTTGCGGTGGCGCGCTCGCAGCGAGTGTGTCCTCGACGAGGCGGGCGAGTGAAGAGAGCACGCCGGGAAAGGAAGCCGAGCACGCGGCTGCGGCTGAGGCTGAGGCCGCCGCTTAGCACCGGCCCGGCGAGACGCGCTAATCCCTGGCCGACCGCGGGGCGAGGGCCCGGCCGAGCCACAGTCCGGCGAGTCCCTGCACCGCGCTCACCGCCAGAGTGATCGCCACGATCAGGGCGGCCGCTGCGGGAAGCCCGGCGACCTCGGCGATCGTCCGGGCCGTGGCCCCGACCGGCATGCCCCGGATGGCTTCGGCCCAGAGGGCTAGGGCCCACCCGGCGGCCGCCATGATCAGCACCGCCGGGATGGTCACCCGCAGCCGCCATTCGCCCCAGCGCATCGCTACACCCGCCGCCAGGCCGAGCAGGAATGGCATGAACCAGAGCCCGAGCATCGCTCCCGCAGCAAGCAGCAGGATGCCGAGAATGGCGGCCAGGAGCCACCCCAGCGCGGAGCCTCGGTGCTGCGGCGGGGCGAACGAAGGCCGGAACGCCGGGGGCGGATCCGGCCTCCCGGGGCCCGGCAAGCCGAACCCGCCCAGCCGGTAGGAACCGCGCTTGCCGAGCCGGTCGGCTTCTGACCGGCTGACTACCTTGCTCATGGCAGCAGCTCCCATCGGATCCGGCCGGCGGCCGCCGTCCCGGCCGGCGGCAGCTGCAGGTACCCGCCGCTTCGCCAGCGGGCAGTCAGGTTGCCGTGCCAAGGCGAAGCCGGGTTCTCGCTCTGGCCTCCTGAGTAGATTCCTTTGGCCTCAATGCCGCCATGACCAGCGCGCAGGCGAATGATCACGCGCCAGCCCTGATCACCCTGCCCGCCGGGATAAGGCGCTACGGCGCCGGACTGGCTTGCGGCCATCCACGGGCTGTTCGTCCCCGCGCTGCGGCCGTATCCGAGCACCGGCAGCTGGGTTGGCGAGGTGACGGTCGCGGCGGACATGCGGTCAAGCGCCCAGCTCGACGGCTGGCCTCCAAGGTGCGCGCTCAGTTCCGTCACTGCCGCGGCGAACGCGGCCCGCATGGTGGCGGTAGCGGTCCTGACGCGAGCTCCGGGCGGGGTGAACACGGAATTAGACGGGTCGGCGAGCGTCCAGTGCTCAAGCGCCGAGGCAAGGCCGACCTGCCCAGGTGAGACCCGGAGTCCCGCCGGATCGGCCCGGACGGGAACGGCGGCTGCCCGCCACCACGGCCCGAACGTCGCCGACAGGTAATCGGACCAGAACGTCCACCAGATTGCGGCCGCGGCTGATGTCGTTTCCATCACGTGGTTCCAGCCGCGCAGCACTGAGGTGGCCTGACGCTGGAGTGGCGTGAGGCTGGCCTGCCGCAACGCGGCCAGCAGCCGGGGAAGAAGGCGCCCGGCGAGGTCGCTTGCCGGGCGCCTCTGCAGTGCCACGAGGTCGACGGGCCAGATCCCCGACCTGCGGGCAAGAACCGCGTAATCTGCTCCCGCGCGGTCACCAGGATCCAGCACATTGGCTGACGTGCCGAGGTAATACGGGTAAGCGGCGGTGACAGGACGCTGACCGGCGAGCGCGATCACGTGACCCGGCGGGTCATAGCTGTGCGGCAACGCGACGTAGGGAACCATGCCAGCGACATCGTCGGCTCCCGAACCCGCGAGCGGCAACCACGGCGTTCCGCTGCGGACGACCGGAAAGTGGCCGGCCGTCAGTGCTCCGATGTTGCCGCGATCGTCGGCATAGCCGAAGGTCAGCGCCGGCGAGTGCCACCCGGCCAGCGCCGCACGGAATTGGGTGAAGTTCGCGGCCGCACCGACGCCGGCCAGCACGGCGACATCCGGCGAGCCGCCGCTGCCCATCCAGTCGACCGAAATCGTTTCGCTGGCCGGGCTCGCCCGCGTCAGCACCGGGCCGTGGTTGGTGAGCTCGACTGTCAGGTGCTGGGTCTCGCCGCCGCGGACCGGAATCGCATAGTGCACCTTCCGCATGGCCTGCCAATGATTTCGCCAGAAATAATCCCCAGGGCGACTGCGGCTTGTTTTCTCGATGTAGAAGAGCGTCGACTGGTTCTGGGCGCTGGCCAGCGTCCATGCGAGGTGCTTGTTGTGGCCGATGATCACTCCGGGCAAGCCGGGGAGACTGACGCCGCTTACGTCGTATCGGGGCGCGCTGACAGCCACCTGGAACCAGGCAGACGCGATCGGCTCAGGCAAGGCCGCGGAGCCGGCCAGCATAGTCCCGCCTCCCGCCACCTTCGCGCCGTTCATGGCCCAGGCACTGCCGGCCGCCCAGTGGCTGCCCGCCTGCCCGTACGGCAGGTCCCTGGTCGCCGCGAGGACGGAAGCGGCTGCCCGGGCGACTGCAGCCGAGGGCTGGCTCGCCATGGTGAACGTGGCCCGGGCGACAGCTGCCCGCGGCTGGCCCGCCGTGCTGGCCGCCTCGACGCCGGTTCCGCTGGCATGCGCATGCCGCGGCCCGGTGATCGTCTTCGTTGGGCCAGCGACTGCGGGGGGTCCGGTTGGGAGCGGCATAATCCCGAGATTCCGGTAAGGCCCCGGATCATACGGGTGCTGAGCGCCCGAC
Organism: Streptosporangiaceae bacterium; assembly: GCA_036393895.1. Classification (GTDB taxonomy): domain Bacteria; phylum Actinomycetota; class Actinomycetes; order Streptosporangiales; family Streptosporangiaceae; genus Chersky-822. Next base: position 4,393 of record DASWGE010000275.1, read on the forward strand.
GGGCTCACAGGAAACCAGCGCATCGTCCGCCCGATTCCGAGCGAACTCGCCAGCACCGCGTAGTCCAGCGGCGTCGTCGTATAGTCCAGCTGCTGAGCCAGATAGCCCTGCACTGCGAGGCTGTCTACCGGGGTCCACCGCGCCGGGTATACACCGGCGACCGAGAATACGGCGGGCCACTGGCCGCTGCCGCGCAGCTGAGCCAGGTAGTCGTTGACCCCTCGGGCGTAGGCGACGAGCATCATGGCAGCCGTGCTCGTTCTCGGCATGGCGGCCCATTCCCGCCGCGCGGTGCGCAGCAACCCGAGCTGCAGCTCGAACCTGTCCGAGGGCAGCGCGCCGGCCCCGACGAGCTCTGATAGCCCGCCCTCGGCGAGCCTGCGCTGAAGGTCCATCTGGGTGAGCCGGAAACTGGCGTGCAGATAACCGAGCGCGAGCATCGCGTCTGACAACCGGCCGGCCTCGATGGTCGCGAGGCCGTGGGCGTCGAGGGAGACCATGGTGGTGCGCCCGAGCCCGGCCAGGGTCAGGACCTGCGTCCTGGGAAGCTGCCCGCCAGCAGCCGAGGCCCACGCGCCGTGTCCCGGGTCGAGCACATGCCCGATCGCCGGGACGCCCGCATAGCCTGCCGCGCACAGCACGAGAATGGCGGCAGCCGCGCATGTCGCGGCGGCGCCATTGCTAATTTGTCGGATCAGCCGCCAGCGCCCCGGCACCACGCGATTACCTCCGGATCCCCGCCCTCACGCAGTCAGCACCAGAATGGGCTCGCTCACTCAGCGCGTGCGATGTGCTACGCAGAGCAAGCAGACCCCAGTTCCGATGCTAAGACCTCGCCCACGGCGCAGATACCTCGGTCAGGAATCCGTATGGTTTAGAGCTCGGCAATCGCAGGGTGCAAATCGCGGCATGCCGGCCGGTCACCAGATCAGCGGATGCCGGCCGGTCACCAGATCGGCGGGTGCCGGTCCCGCCAGGGCCTGGCCGCCTCGACCTGCGCCGACAGTGAGATCAGAGTCGCCTCGTCGCCGAGCCGGCCGGCGAGCATGACGCCGATTGGCAGCCCGTCGGCGTTCCAGTACAACGGCAGGTTCACAGCTGGCTGGCCTCCGATGTTGTACAACGCCGTGTACGGCGTGAATCGCTTCTGCCGCTCGAAGTTCTCGGCAGGATCGACCTCGTCGAAGTAGCCCACCGGGACGGGCGGCGACGCGAGCGTGGGGCTGAGGAACGCGTCATACCTGTTCAGGGTGGCGACGGCTGGCCGCATCACACCCTGCAGATAAGCCTGGGCGAAGATCAGCTCGCCGGCGCTGACCTTCATGCCCTTACTGCGCAGGTACCTGGTGAGCGGCAGCAGCTCATGTTCCTGCTCAGGCTCGATCGGAGCCAGGGTAGCCATCGAGTACCAGAGCAGCTCGAACTTCGGCACGGCGTCCGAGCCGAACGGCAGCTCGACATCCTCGATCTCGTGACCAAGATCGGCGAGCAGCTTGCTCGCGTCCTCGTAGGCGGCGACGCAGTCGTCGTGCACCACGGCGCCCGGTACCACGTTGGTCAGCGAACGGCCGATCCGCAGCTTTCCTGGCTCGCGGCGGGCGTGGCCGAGGAAGGTCTCGCCGTCGGGGAGCGGCGGCAAGATGTACATGTCGCCCGGATAGTTGCCGCTCATCGCGTCGAGCAGGAGCGCCGCATCCTCGACGGTCCGGGCGATCGGCCCGTCAGTCGACAGCCCAGCGAGGTCCGGCATCAGCGGTCCGCCAGAGATCCGGCCGCGACTCGGCTTGATTCCGAACAGACCGCACACGCTGGCCGGGATCCTGATCGAACCGCCGCCGTCGCTACCCTGTGCGGCCGGCGCGAGGCCGGCCGCGACGGCCGCGGCGGCCCCGCCGCTCGAACCGCCGGCCGACCTGGTCAGGTCCCATGGCGTCCTGGCAGGCGGCCCGATCTTGGTCTCGGTGTAGCACGGCAGCCCGAACTCAGGTGTCGCGGTCTTGCCGGTGATCACTATCCCGGCCTTCCGCAGCTCCGCGACGACGTAGTCGTCCTCGGTCGCGACATTGTCCGCGAAGATCGTCGAGCCGAGTGTCATCCGCACCCCGGCGACCATGTTGAGGTCCTTGATCGGAATCGGCACGCCAGTCAGCGGTGGCAGTGACGTCGCCTGGTCACCGACGCGGCGGCTCTCGGCGGCCAGCTTCTCGGCGGTCGCGGCCTGCTCCTTCGCGAGCTCGGCCGTAACGGTGTAGAAGGCACCGGTCTGCTCGTTCAGGCGGTCGATCCGGTCCAGGTAGTGGTCGGCGATCTCGACCGGTGAGAGCTGGCCGTCTGCGACTGAAGCGGCGAGTTCGAGCGCGGTCATGTCATGAATCTGAGTCACGTTACCGAACAGTAGACGCCCATACGTAGACCCGTCTAGGCCTTCCTGACCGGTCATTTAACCTCCAGCGTCAGCGTGCTGCCTGGGGGCCAATCGGCTACTCTCAGGATGTGGATGCGGAGGTTCACGACCCGCCCGGTGAGCCTGCTGAGCAGGCCAATGAGGTAAAGGGATTGCGCGCGCTGTTCGGCAAGGTCCCTGCGCACGATGCGGCCGAACGCGCCGACCCCGGCACCGCAACCGGCATGCCTGAGGATGCTGATCAGGCGGGTCGCGCGGACGGCACAGCGGACGGCACAGCGGACGGCACAAAGGCCCGGGCGGCCCGATCGCTGCGGAAAGGCCCCGGGCTCCTGGCCGACGTCGGAACCGAGGCCGGTGCCCAGACGGCCGAGGCCCCGACGGCCGGGGTGCCGATGGCCGAGACCCCGACGGCCGAGGCCCAGCCCGCCGGCGTCGAGCCGGCCGATGCGCAGCCATCAGCAGAGCAGCGCTTCCGGCCCGCGGACAACCGTGCGCTGGCCAGCGCGCTGAATAGAAGGCCGTTGACGAGCCGGCCACTGATCGGCCCGCACCTGCGCAGCGACCCAAGGCTGCGGATCTGGATCACCCGTCTGGTCGTCGCGTTCGTCATCTTGGTCGGGTTCACGATCGGGCTCAGCTGGCGAGTCGGCCTGACGGCCGCGATCATCTACATCGCCGCCGACTCCATTTTGCGGTCCAAGACCACATCGGTCGTTCCCGCAGGCGTGCGGGTGACGTCGGCCCAGCGGTTCACCAGGCGCCGCCTGAAAGTCCTGCAGCCCTCCGGCTATGTCGCGCTGCATGCCCGAGCCATTCCCGGGACCAGGCACGTCATCGATCATGT
>DASWGE010000276.1:0-27299 GCA_036393895.1 Streptosporangiaceae bacterium
TGTCGGCCACCACGACTGACGGCCTCGGCCTGACCGGCAGGGGCGAGGGCGTCGCGGCAATCGCCACGGCCATCGTCGTGCCGGTCAGAACAGGGCTTACTCCTGCGGAGGGGTAGGAGAACTGCGCGTCCGCCTGAAGGCAGGCGGTCCGCTGGCTTCCTCCGCGGTGCTTTCCTGAATGGGTGCCGGGCTGAGCTCGCTGCCCAGCTGATCGGCCGCAGGCTGGTCCCTGGCCACGGGCTCGTCCGCGGCCACGGGCTCGTCCGCGGCAACGGCCTGCTCCGCGATGTCACGCTCGCCCGGAGACTCGTGCTGGACACGGGGCATGAACGGCGTTGGCCAGCCGACGGGACCCGGGACCGGGTTCGCCTCGGTCTGTGCGTCAGTCGGCTGCCTGGGGATTCGGGCACGCAATTGCAGATCTGCCGGCCGCACGGCCGGCGGCGGAGTCAGGCCCGCGCTGGTCGCGGGATCCGGGAGCGCCCGTTCTTCCTGCCCGGCCCCGGCCTTCGCGTGCTGCTGGCCGAGCCGCCTGATCCGCGCGTACCGGAGCAGCGCGAGCAGCAGGCCGAAGCCGATCAGGACGAGAACCCAGGGGACGATCGCCGCGACCACACCGGCCGTCCGGTGCGGAATCTTGGTCGCGGCAGCGCGCAAGGCGCCGCCGGCGGCGAGGCAGCCGAGCAGCACGAGCATGCACAGCCACCCGTATATCCGGCTGACGAGTCCCGCGCCGCGCAGTGCGAGCACCGAGCAGCCGGCCAGCACGAGCAGCGCATCGAAGATCAGCGGGTAGATGCTGGCCAGCCGTGCGGACACGTCCGCCTGGACAGCCAGGTAATGCATGCTCGAGTACGACAGAGCGCACGCGGCGGCCGTCAGCGCCAGAAGGCCGATGACAACAGCGACAAGGGCGACAAGCCTCATCGCCCGACCAGCATCGCGGCCGGGCCGGTCTGCTTCTGCCTGGGCGGCGAACTGAGGCTGCACGCCTGTAGCGTCGTGGTAGGGGGCATCATGGCCGGCCGCCAGCGGGGCGTCCAGGCCCTGGGGGGTCTCGCCCGTCCGCGCCACGTCATTCCCTCCTGCAAGTTGTCCCCGGCCAGCCGAATCAGCCGCGGGCCTATAGTCGGGGAAGATAGACCAGATCAGGCGGCACTGCTAATCGCTGCGGCGGCCGCCGTTCGCGCCCCGAGGCGGACTTGGCCGGGATGAGGTTAACCCGCGACGAGGCGGCGGGCCAGCGACCTGCGGCTTTGCGACCGGTCCACCGGACTTCGCGACCGGCCCAATGGAATATCGCGGCAAGGGAGCCGAAATGCCTTACTACCGGGTGTCGGGGGAGATCCCGAGAAAGCGCCATATCCGCTTCCACCGTCCGGAGGGCGGGCTGTATGCCGAGGAACTCATGGGCGAGGAGGGTTTCTCGTCCGATTCGGCGCTCCTGTACCACGCCCATCCGCCGACCGCGATCGTGAAGAGCGAAGCATTTGCCGACGTGGCTGCCGAGGCACGGCTGACTGCCAATCATCCGCTGCTGCCGCGGCATTACCGCACCCAGGACCTGGTCGGCAGCGGCGATCTTGTCCTCGGCCGGATACCCCTGCTGGGAAATGACGATGTCCGTATCTCCTTCGTCAGCGCCGATGTCGCTTCCGGCCTTTACCGGAACTCGACGGGAGACGAAGCCGTGTACGTGCACACTGGTTCGCTGCGGTTCGAGTCGGTTTACGGCGCCATCGACGCGGTGCCTGGCGACTATGTCGTCATTCCCCGCGGGACCATCCATCGCTGGCTCCCGGCCGGCGCATCGGAGCAGGACCCCGCTGCCTATCCCGCCACGGCGCTGGTGATCGAGGCACGCGGCCACATCAGGACGCCCAGCCGATACTTGTCGCAGACCGGCCAGTTCCTCGAGCACGCCCCGTACTGCGAGCGCGACCTGCGCGGACCCGGGAGCCCGGTGCTCGCAGAGGGCGAGGACGTGCCGGTGATCGTCCGCAACCGCGGCGGCCTGACCAGCCTTACCTACGCCTATCATCCGTTTGATGTCGTCGGGTGGGATGGTTGCCTGTACCCCTACGCCTTCAACATCGCCGATTTCGAGCCGATTGTGAAGCGGACGCACGCACCGCCCCCGGTCCATCAGACATTCGATGGACCGAACTTCGTTATCTGCTCGTTCTGCCCCCGCCCGCTGGATTTCGATCCGCAGGCGGTGCCGATTCCCTACAACCATCACAACGTAGACTCTGACGAGATGATGTTCTACGTAGCCGGCGACTACTCGGCGCGCCGTGGGTCCGGCATCGGAATCGGCTCGATTACCCTGCACCCCTCGGGGTTCACGCACGGCCCGGCACCGGGCGCGGTCGAGGCAGTGATCAGGGACATGGAGGCGGGCCGCACGATGACCGACGAGACGGCGGTCATGATCGACACCTTCCGTCCATTGCTGCTATCGGACCAGGCCGCCGTCGCCGAGGATCCCGAGTACCCCTGGAGCTGGGCCAGGGCCGCCCGTGGCTGAACGCGGTGCCGGCGCGACCGGAAGGCCCACCGGAGCCGCCAGCGCGCGGCTGCCAGAGCGGGCCAGAGCGCTGTTCGACGCGCCAAACCACGTCACCGTGGCGACCGTCGATCCTGACGGCCGGCCGCAGATGAGCCTGGTCTGGGCCAGGACAGACGGCGACGACGTCCTGTTCTCCACGATCAAAGGCAGGCGCAAAAACGCAAACCTCACCCGCGACCCCCGGATCAGCGCGCTGGTCTATGGCCCCGCCGATCCCTATACCTACGCCGAGGTCAGGGGCACAGCGACGATCACCGACGATCCGGCTGCCGAACTGATCAACGAGCTCGCGCTCAAGTACACCGGCCAGCCGTTCGGGCTCCGGCCAGGCGAGCAGCGGGTCATCGTCCGGATAAGGCCGGACAAGGTAGTCCTCTACGAGGAGTAGCGCCGCTTGGGTATCCCGTAGCCTTGACAGATGACGCTCCGCCTCCACGACACCGCGACGCGCACGGTGCGCGACTTCCTTCCCCTCACGCCAGGGAAGGCCGGCCTGTACCTGTGCGGGGCGACCGTTCAGGCTCCGCCGCACATCGGTCACATCCGCTCGGGGGTCAGCTTCGACATTCTGGTCCGCTGGCTCAAGGTGAGCGGCCTGGAGGTTACGTTCTGCCGGAACGTCACCGACATCGACGACAAGATCCTGCGCGCGGCGAGCGCCGAAGGCAGCCCGTGGTGGGCCGTGGCCGAGCGGAATCAGCGCGCGTTCACCCGCGCCTATGACGTGCTCGGCTGCCTTCCGCCGGACGTCGAGCCGCGGGCGACGGGACACGTACCTGAGATGATCACGCTGATCCGGCGCCTCATCGATTCCGGTCACGCCTACGCGGCGGGCGGCGACGTGCACTTCGAGGTTTCCTCCTACGACCGGTACGGGGCGCTGTCCGGCCAGCGGCCTGAGCACATGCGCGCGGCGGATGATATCGAGGGCGGGAGCGCCAAACGCGATCCGCGGGACTTCGCGCTATGGAAGGGGCACAAGCCTGGCGAGCCGTACTGGGACACGCCATGGGGTCCAGGCCGGCCAGGCTGGCACCTGGAGTGCTCCGCGATGGCGACGAAGTACCTCGGCCCGACGTTCGACATCCACGGCGGCGGCCTCGACCTCGTGTTCCCGCACCACGAGAATGAGGTCGCGCAGTCCAGGGCGGCTGGTGATGGCTTCGCCCGGTACTGGCTGCACAACGGCCTGGTCAATCTGGGCGGGGAGAAGATGAGCAAATCGCTGGGCAACTCGCTGCTCGTCGACGCGATGGTTGCCGAGGTCAGGCCCGTCGAACTGCGTTATTACCTTGGCCAGGCACACTACCGGTCCGGAATCGAGTACTCGCCTGAAGCACTGGCCGAGGCGTCGGCCGCCTACCGGCGGATCGAGGGTTTCGTCGTCCGCGCGTCAGAGGCCGCTGGAACGGGAACCGGAACTGGCCGGGCCGCGGGCACCGGTGGCACCGGCGGCACCGGGGGCACCGGGGGCACCGGGTTGCCGCTGGCCAGCAGCCTGCCTGCCGCGTTTGTCGCCGCGCTCGACGACGATCTCGCCGTTCCGCAGGCGCTCGCCGTCGTGCACGAGGTAGTGACAGAAGGCAACACGGCCCTGGCCGCTGGTGACCAGGCGGGCGCGGATAAGCAGGCCGAGTCGGTGCGGGCCATGCTTGGCGTCCTCGGCCTTGACCCGTTGGCCGCCCCGTGGGCCACTGCGGGCGACTCCGGGCTGAGTGATGTCGTAGAGGCCCTGGTCAGGGTCGCGCTTGACCAGCGCCAGGCCGCCCGGGCGCGCAAGGACTATCCGGCGGCCGACGCGATCAGGGACCAGCTGCACGCAGCCGGGATCGTGGTCGAGGACACGCCGGCCGGGCCACGGTGGGAGCTCGCCCGATGAGCGCCGCGGGTGGGAAGAGCCGCGGCGGCCCGAGGGCCGGATCGGGCAACCGGGCGAAGTCAGGAAAGCCGCGCCCGGGTACTGGCGGATATGGCCGCCGCAAGCTGGAGGGCAAGGGCCCGACCCCGCCCGCCGACGTCAGGCCAGGTCATCCGGCGCAGCGCCGGGCCGCGGCAGCCGCAGCCGCGCGGGGCAAGCCAGGCTCCCTGGCGCCCGCCAAGCCAGGTCGGGAGCGAGCCGACGCCGCCCAGGACGGTGCGGCGGGCCGGTCGGTTGCGGCTAGGCCGGCGATGGAGGAGCAGTCGCGCGGTGTTACCCCGGGGGGGCGACCCCCCGGAACCCCCCGCGGTGCGGGCCGTTTCGCCAATCAGGGCCGGGGAGCGGGAAGCGCAGCCGAAGTTGTCGCCGGCCGTAACGCCGTGCTCGAATCACTCAGGGCTGCCGTGCCGGCGCTTGCCCTGCACGTCGGGCCGCGCCTCGACCCGGACGAGCGCATCGGCGAGGCGATCAAGCTAGCCGCCGACAGAGGCATACCCGTCGTGGAGGCAGGACGGGCGGAGCTAGACCGGCTGACCGGCGGGGCTGTACACCAGGGACTCGCGCTGCGGATCAGGCCATATCCCTATGCTCATCCCGGTGAGCTTATCGCGGACGGGTCGCGGGCGGGGCAGGCGCCGCCGCTGATCGTCGCCCTGGACGGTATCACCGACCCGAGAAACCTGGGCGCCGTCGCGCGGTCCGTGGCTGCGTTCGGCGCCAGCGGCCTGCTGATCCCGGTGCGACGGTCGGCCGGAGTGACGGCGGGCGCGTGGAAGGCGTCCGCAGGCGCGCTCGCCCGGGTGCCGGTCGCCCAGGCGCCGAACCTCTCGCGGTCGCTAGCCGCCTACGCCGAGGCCGGCCTGTTCCTGGTCGGTCTGGACGCCGACGCGGAGGACGAGATCGCGGACGTGACGCTGGCCGACGGCCCGCTCGTGCTCGTGATCGGATCAGAAGGCAAGGGACTGTCCAGGCTCGTCGCGCAGCAATGCGACGCGGTGGTCAAGATCCCCATCAGCGGAGCCGAGTCGCTCAATGCCGGGGTCGCCGCGGGGATCGCCTTGTACGAGGTGAGCAGGCTGCGCGGTCGCGGCCGAGCCGGTGTCTGAACGGGCCTTCGAGCCGACCCCTCGGCCACCCTCTGAGCGGGCCACCTCTCCGCTCCCGGCTAGTCTCGGCACGGCGTCCGGGATCCTGCTCAGCGGAACGGCCGTCGGCAGCCGCTCGCGCCCAGCGGACCTTGCGGTCCCTGCGGCAGGGCTCGCCGCTGCCGGCTCGGGCAGCGTGCCAGGCGCGCCGGCGATCAGCGGGTCGACCTGGCCGACCGCCTTCGCGTCCTTGCCGTCATAGTCGAACAGGGACAGCACGCACCGCATCGCCTCGAGCCGCGCACGCTTCTTGTCGTTGCTCTTGATGACGGTCCACGGTGCCTCAGCCACGTCCGTGTCCCGGAACATCGCTTCCTTCGCCCGGGTGTATTCGTCCCACTTATCGAGCGAGGCGAGGTCGATCGGGCTCAGCTTCCACCGCTTGACGGGGTCGTCGTGACGGCTGACGAAACGTTGCAGTTGCTCGGCCCTGGTGACCGAGAACCAGAGCTTGATGACGGTTACGCCGTCGGCAGTCAGCTTGCGCTCGAAGTCCGGGGCCTCGTGCAGGAAGGTCTCGTACTCGTCGGGCCGGCAGAACTCCATGACCTGCTCGACGCCCGCGCGGTTGTACCAGGACCGGTCCAGCATGACGATCTCGCCGGCTGCTGGCATGTGCGGCAGGTACCTGCGCAGGTAGTTGTCGCCTTGCTCATGGGCAGCGGGCTTGTCCAGGGCCACGACCCTGGCGCCCCGCGGGTTCAGGTTCTCGGTGAACCGCCGGATCGTCCCTCCCTTGCCGGCGGCGTCGCGACCCTCGAAGAGGATCAGGATCCGGCTGCCCGACGACTTTACCCAGCGCTGCAGCTTCAGCAGCTCGATCTGGAGCTGGCGCTTGGCCGGCTCGTAGGCCTTCCGGTCCAGGCGGGCCGGGTAGGGATAGTCCTCGCGCCACGAGTGGATCCGCGCACCGTCGGCTGCCACCAGCACGGCGCGGCCGTTCCTGCGCCGCTGGACGCCCAGGCCGAGCTCGGCGGCAAGCCTGGCGAACTGCGCGCAGATCGTATCGGCGTCTGGCAGTTGGTCTGCGATTACCGCGGTCACGACCCTCCCCGGGGATCCGTCCGTTCCGCCGGCTTCGCAGCCTCATGCCCTGCCCCTGTTCAAGGGATGCCGTCCGGTTGGCAACGTCATTCCAGCCCACTGGGCAAGGTTCCCGCATTGCCCGTGGTCAGGAGAAGGAAGTGGAACGTGAAGTTGAACAACGGCCGAATAGATACCCATGGCGTCGGCCGGCACACATGGCTATGCCCGCGACCCTACAGGTTCCCGGACCGACCGTCGCGAGCCCGATTAAGTCTCGGATAACAGAAACTGCGGATCGAGACAACCTCAAGCTTGCGATAAGCGTCCAGAAGGCTGGAATCTGAAACCGGCAGGCGTGCTCGAGCACGCAGCGAAACGGAGCATGACGATGGCGCACGGAGCACGGCGACTGCTGGCTGGCCTCGGGGCGGCCGCAGCGGTGGGGGTAACTGTTCTCGGCCAGGCGGGAGCCGCCAGCGCAGCGAGCGACGCGATCATTTTGGCGAGAGCGACGACAGCTACGTCTGGCGCAGCCGGACAGCAGCAGCCGGGCGCCGTGTACACGGCGACGAGTCGGCTGCTGAAATTCGGCATGCACGGGCCCGCCGTCAAGGCACTGCAGCAGCGGCTGCATGTCCTGCACTACTTCGTGGGCAAGATCGACGGCCAGTTTGGCTGGGACACGCTGGAGGGCGTCTGGGCGTTCAAGGAGGTCCAGTACGGAAAGATCCACCCGCGTAACGCCAGCATCGTCGGCGCAACGATGCAGCGGCAACTGCTGCATCCGAGGCTTCCCAAGGTGCTGCACCCGCACGGGGGCAGATATCTGCGGATTGAGATCAACAAGAAGATCGAGGTGCTTGTTCTCTACGACCATGGCAAGATCGCGCTGATTTCCCACGTGTCGACCGGTGGCGGCTACTACTACTGTTCAAACGGCGGCTGCGGTTACGCAGTGACGCCAGACGGGCACTACAAGGCGCTGTCCTTCATCAGGGGAAACGTCACGGTGCCGCTCGGGCATATGTACAACCCCGTGTTCTTCATCGGCCGCGCGTTTGCGATTCATGGCGAGCCCAACGGCGGAGTGCCGATAAATCCCGTGTCACATGGTTGCGTGCGAATCCCGTGGGACCTCGCCGTTTACTTCCACAAGCTGATCAAGATCGTTTCGATCGACGGCCGGGGGACTCCGATCTGGATCTCCGGCTGATACCCGCCGGTAGGTGGAACCTGCCTAACCGTATCCCGATCTGGATCTTCGGCCGGGAGGACTAATCACGAGCGCTCGCTACCATGGCGGGCCGGACTCGCGCAGCAAGGCGGCCCCGGCCCGGTAGACTGTCCGCCGCTAGTTAGTAGGAATTGTGGGGGCTAGGCCTGACGAGGCCGGCCTGACCGATTTGTTCTAGGGCTGGGTGGGCAGGATGAGACGGTTCATCGTGGCGGCGTGCGCCGCCGTTGTAGTCACCGGGGGTCTGGCTGCCTGCGGCAGCTCGGCCGGAAACGGGAGCGGGAGTGCTAGTCCCGGCGCCAGCGGATCGGCCGCGAGCTGCACCAAGCCCGCGCTCTCGCCTGAGCTGCACACGTCAGGCCAGCTGACCGTGGCCACCGACAACCCTGTCTACACGCCGTGGTTCGTCAAGAACACCCCGACCAACGGCAAGGGGTACGAGAGCGCCGTCGCCTACGCGATCGCCGCCAAGCTCGGTTTCTCCAAGTCCGAGGTGACGTGGGTGAAGGAGCCGTTCAGCAAGGCTTACCTTCCCGGTCCGAAAGCGTTCGACTTCGACATCAACGAGGTGTCGGTCACACCGCAGCGCGCGCAGGTGGTGACCTTCTCGAACAGCTACTACTCGGTGCAGCAGGCGATCGTGGCCCGCAAGGGCTCGCCGATCGCGACCAAGCACTCGGCCGCGCAGCTGAAGACCTACCTGTACGGCGACCAGAACGGCACTACCGGGCTGGCTTATATCACCAACAAGATCCAGCCAACGAAGCAGCCCAAGGTCTTCGACACTCTGGATCAGGCAGCGGCGGCGCTTGAGGCAGGCCGGATCGACGCGCTCGTCACCGACACGCCGACCGCGCAGTACATGGCTTCGCAGCAGCTGAAGCACCCCCCGACCGCGCTCGTCGCGCAGTTCCCGACCGTCGGCGAGCACTTCGGCCTAGTCTTCGCCAAGGGCAATCCGCTGGTGACCTGCGTGAACAAGGCCATAGCTGGCCTGCAGTCGGACGGAACGCTGACCGCGTTGCAGAAGAAGTACTTGGGCATCTACCTGCATTTCCCGACGATCAAGCCCTGACGGCGCGGAGCAAAGGAGCCCGCGGCAGGTACATGGACGCGAACTCACCGGTGTCGCCGGGCCAGCCGGCGGGCTCCTTTGCAGCCACGGGCCGCGGGCCGCGGCTTTTCTCCGGCGGCGGCACTAGGGCCACCGTCATCTCCTCGGTCAGCACGATCGTGGTGCTCGGCATCCTGGTCGTGATCTTCCTTCTGGCGCCTGGCGCCCGCGCGTTCGAGCACACGTTCTTCAGTCCGACAGACATGTGGCGCTCGTTCATCGGCAACCCCAGGAAGGGTTACTACTCCGTCGGCGCCGCGATCTGGCTCAACATCAGGATGTTCCTGGTCGCCGAGGTCCTGATCCTGGCGCTGGCCCTGTTCGTGGCGCTGATCAGGCAGTCCGCGAGCCCCGCGCTGTTCCCGATCAGGATCCTCACTACCGCGTACGTCGATTTCTTCCGCGGAGTGCCGCTGATCCTCGTCATATTCGCCCTCGGTTTCGGGTTGCCGGCCCTGAGCCTGCCGTTCGTCTCGAGCCAGTCCGACGCGGTCTACGGCGTCGCGGCCCTGGTGCTCTCGTATTCGGCCTATGTGTCCGAGGTCTACCGGGCGGGGCTGAACTCGGTGCACCGGAGCCAGGTCTCCGCGGCGCGCTCGCTCGGCCTGTCCCATGGCACCGCGCTGCGGTTCGTGGTGCTTCCGCAGGCGGTGCGCAACATCATCCCGCCGCTGCTTAACGACTTCATCAGCCTGCAGAAGGACACGGCGCTGGTCGGTACTTTGGGCGTGATCGAGGCCAACAAGGCCGCCGGCATCTACAGCGCGACAGTGTTCAACTTTTCCAGCTTCACTGTCGCAGCGATTTTGTTTCTCATCCTGACTATTCCGCTGGCCAGGTTCACCGACCGGCTGATCGAGCGGGACCGCCGGCGCAGGCTTGCCGGGGGCACCCGGTGATCGGCGCGCCCGCCCCGGCCGGCGGCGGACCTGTCCCGGTGAGCAGCGAGGCGCTCAGGATCGACGACCTGCACAAGTCGTTCGACAGCAACGAGGTGCTGCGAGGCATCAGCATGTCGGTGGCTCCGCACGAGGTGATCTGCCTGATCGGGGCGTCCGGGTCGGGGAAGTCGACGTTGCTCCGGTGCATAAACCTGCTCGAGCCAATTAACGCAGGCCGGATCAGCCTGTTCGGCCATGACATTTCCGGCCCAGGAGTGGATGCCAACCTGGTCAGGCGGCAGATCGGCATTGTTTTCCAGTCGTTCAACCTGTTCCCGCACATGACCGTGCTGCGGAACGTCACTATTGCTCCGACCAAAGTGCTCAGGACGCCGGCTGCACAGGCCGCCGACGAGGCGCGTGCGCTCCTCGACAGGTTCGGCCTGATCGACAAGGCCGACGAATATCCGGACCGGCTCTCCGGCGGCCAGCAGCAGCGCGTGGCGATCGTCCGCGCGCTGGCGATGCAGCCCCAGCTCATGCTGCTCGACGAGGTGACGAGCGCGCTCGACCCCGAGCTTGTCGCCGAGGTGCTCGAGGTGATCACCGAACTGGCGGCCGGCGGCATGACCATGCTGATCGCCACGCACGAGATGGGCTTCGCGCGCGACATCGCGGACCGGGTCTGCTTCCTCGAGGAAGGCAGGATCATCGAGGAAGCCCCGCCCGCTGAGCTATTTACCAACCCCAAGGACGATCGCACCCGCCGCTTCCTGCGCCGCATCGTCGAGGCCAAGCGCCTCTAGCCCCTAATCAGCCTTTTCCGGGATCTCCCGCTGGCCGGTGCGCCTCGCTATAGTCGCGGAAAGATACACGGCCTGTGCGGATACCTTTTCTCAGGAGGATCACTCGTGCCCAGCTTCCCTCGAAGATTGACGGCGGTGCTCGCGCCTGCGCTGCTGCTGGCAGGAGCCGCGGTGACCGCGCCCGCCGCCGCGGCGGCGACCAGCGGGGCTACCTGCCCTGCCCCGATCGTTGCCGGAGACACGGTGCTCTGCGGCTCTCTCGCAGATGGCGCGACGTACCTGATCGAGACTCCCGCGCACTGGAACCGGACGCTGTTCCTCTACAGCCACGGCTACGTGACCCCGGGCAGCGACAACCCCGCGGAGGATGTCGGCGACCCGGTGACCGGTGGCTGGCTGCTTAGCCACGGCTACGCGCTGGCCGGATCCTCATACTCGAGCACCGGCTGGGCTCTCCAGCAGGCGCTGCCGGATCAGGTCGCCACGCTGGGCGTGTTCGCCGATCAGGTGGGCAAGCCGCGGCACACCGTCGCGTGGGGCCATTCGCTGGGCGGCATCATCACGGCCGGGCTGATTCAGCGCTACCCGCACCGGTTCAGCGCCGCGCTGCCAATGTGCGGCGTGCTGGCCGGCGGCGTCGCGACCTGGAACACGGCGCTGGACGGCGCGTTCGCGTTCCAGCAGCTCGTCGACCCGTCGGTGCAGGTCACCGGAATCACCAACCCGCTTGCGAACTTCCAGGGCGCGGAATCGGCGGCGGCCGCCGCCCAGGCCACGCCCCAGGGCAAGGCGCGGCTGGCGCTGGCCGCCGCGCTTGGCGACACACCCGGCTGGTTCACCTCGCTGTCGCCCGAGCCGGCGGCCAGCGATTTCGCCAGCCAGGAAGCGAATCAGTTCCTGTGGGACAGCCGGGTGGACTTCGCGTTCATTTTCGCGTTCCGCGCCGAGCTTGAGGCGCGGGCGGGCGGCAATCCGTCGTGGAACACCGGCGTGGACTACGTTCGTCAGCTGGCCAATTCGGCCGACCGGCGCGAGGTAGCCGGGCTGTACCACGCCGCCGGGCTCAGCTTGCGAGCTGACCTGCGGACGCTGAACAAGGCTGCCCGAGTCAAGGCCGACCCGTCTGCGGTGCGCTACCTCGCGAAGAACATCAGCTTCAACGGCCGCATCACGATCCCGGTGCTCAGCATGCACACGGTCGGCGACGGCCTGGTCATCCCGCAGAACGAGCAGGCGTACGCCAGCGTGGTCCGCAAGGCGGGCCGGTCGTTCCTGCTCCGGCAGGTGTTCGTCAGCCGCGCCGGCCACTGCGCGTTCACCCCGGCCGAGACCATCACGTCGGTCAGGCGCCTGCTGGACCGGATGCGGACCGGCCACTGGCAGGATGGCGCGCTGACTCCGGCCAGCATGAACAACGCGGCCACGGCTCTCGGCCCGGCCTACAACATCTTCGCCAGCGGCGGCAAGGTAGTGCCCGTCGACCCGGCGTTCGCGGCCTTCCAGCCGTCACGCTACCCGCGCCCCTTCGACCTGAGCTCGAGCCCCTGAACGCCGATGATCACGCGGGTGTGGTGCTTCTATCCACCACACCCGCGTGATCACGAACACGCCGGAGGGGCTAGGCGCCTCGCTTCAGGGGGCCTAGCTTCAGGAGGCGCCACCAGGTCAGGGCCGAGTAGAAGAAGAGCAGCGCGATCATTGCCCCGATATCTACCAGCCAGGCGTGCGATGTGTGGTTCCACAATGGATCGACGGTTGAGCCCGCCGGCGCGATGGCGTTCAGGTCGACCGTGGAGGCGCTCGCCGCGAATCCCCACCGGGACGGGGTGAACCAGGCGATCTGCTCGAGGCCGGCCGTGCCGTGGATCGCGAAGATGCCGCCGGTCGTCACCACCTGGATCATGACGAGCAAGAACACCAGGGGCATGGCGCGCTCGGCGGTGCTGACCATGGACGAGGTGAACAGTCCGATGACCATGGACACAACTGCCACGAGCGCGATCGCGATCGCGATCTCCAGGATCGGTATCGGGAGCGCCGAGCCCTTCGGCGGGAACTTCTTGCCGATCAGGCCGATGGCGACGAGCAGGATGGCCTGGAACGCGCTGATCACACCCAGGACGATTACCTTTGACGCGAGGTAGGCCCCGGCCGACAGGCCGGTACCCCGTTCTCGGGCATAGATCGGCCGTTCCTTGACGATCTCGCGAATGGCGTTCAGCGCACCTGAGAAGCACGCGCAGAGCACGAGTATCAGCAGCGCCGACTGCGCCTCGGCGTTGTTCGGGCCGATGAAGCCGCCATTGGGCAGCGGGAACGCCCTGACCAGCGCTCCGAGGCCGAGGACTACCCCGATGAGCAGATAGAGGAACCCCCGGTCGGAGGAGATGACCGCCGAGTACCTGCGGACCAGGGTGAGCATCTGGGCGAACCGGTTGCTGGTCTTCGGAGCCGCGGACGGCGCCGCCCTCGGGACGCGGCTCTGGATCGCTCCCGCATCCTCCATCCCGCCGGCGATGTTCTGCTGGTAGTAGACCGAGTTGCGATACTCGGTGGCCCAGTCGCGATTCGGCTGGGACTCGAACGCCTGGAACACCTCGGCCCAGCCGGGCTGCTTGAAGTGCTTTAGGCCCTCCTTGGGCGGACCGAAGTAGGCGATCTTCCCGCCGGGGACGAGGACCAGCAGCTGGTCGCAGAGGTTCAGGTTGGCCACCGAGTGGGTGACGACGATGACCGTGCGGCCGTCGTGGGCCAGATCGGCCATCTGCTCCATGACTGACTTGTCGAGGCCGGGATCAAGGCCTGAGGTTGGTTCGTCAAGGAACAGCAGTGACGGCTTGGTGAGCAGCTCAAGCGCAACATTGACCCGCTTTTGCTGACCGCCGGACATGGCCGCCGTCTTGGTGTCGGCGTGTCTGGTCAGGGCCAGTTCCTCGAGCACTTCGTCGATCCGGTGGCCGCGCTCCGCCTTGCTGGTGTCACGGGGAAACCGAAGCTCAGCGGCATAACCAAGCCCACGGCGGGCTGTCAGCTGGGTATGCAGGATGTTCTCCTGTGGGACCAGGCCGATCCTGTGCCTGAGCTCGGCGTAATGCATGTACAGGTCACGGCCGTCGTAGAGGACCTGGCCTTGGTTGGCTGGCGCCGTGCCGGTCAGCGCGCCGAGCAGGGTCGACTTGCCCGCGCCGCTCGGGCCGATCACCCCCATGAAACAGCGCTCTCCGAGCGGAAAGCTGACATGGTCGAGCAGCGTGCGTCCGCTGGGCAGGGTGACAGTCAGGTCCATGGCGATGAACGAGATCTCACCGGTGTCCAGGAACTCCTGCAGCTCCTCACCCACGAGCCGGTAGGTCGCGGGCCCGATGCCGATGATGTCACGCTCCGTGACCGGCGCCGATTCGACCCGCTGGCCGTTGACGAACGTGCCATTGTGGCTGCCGAGGTCGGCGATCGTGTACCCGCCGCGCGGGTTCCTGCGCAGCTCGGCGTGGTAACGCGAGACGCTGAGGTCGGCGATCACGACCTGGTTGTCGGCCGCGCGGCCGATCCGCAGCAATGTGGTGGGCAGCCGGAGCACGGCGCTCGGCTGCCGCTCTAGGCTAAGCCGCTGCGACGGGACGCCTGGGTTGCGTGGTCCGGCCGGAGCAGCCCCGGCGCCGGCCGCCGCGCCGTCGCCGTATCCGCCGCGATGGGCTCCGTACCCGGCGCCTGGCGGCCCGTCTGCGTACCCGGCGCCTGGCGGCCCGTCTGCGTACCCGGCGCCTGGCGGCCCGCCTGCGTACCCGGCGCCTGGCGGCTCGTCAGCGTACCCGGCGGCGACATCGCCGGGCAGCCTGTTCACGGCCGGATGAGCGGGGGCGGCGGGCGATGCCTCGGCGTAACGTGTCGGCGGCGTATGGCCCGCCACCGCGCCTTCGGCCTGCCTGGCCGGCGCGGTGACAGAGCAGGACATGGCCGGGCCGTCATCGGGGTGCCCGAGCCGCACCGCGCACGATCCCGCGATCGCGACGCGCTGAACCCGGTCCCTGCCCTGGAACGTTCCGTTGGTCGATCCGACGTCCTCCAGCAACCACGTGCTACCGTCCTGGCGGAGGACGGCGTGCCGCCACGACACGCGCGAGTCGTTGACGACGATGTCTGACTGCGGGTCCCGGCCGATGTAATAATTGCGTCCGGCCGACAGCGAGCGCTCCGCGTCCGGCGTGCGCACCAGCAGCACGGGACCAGCGGGCGAATAAGCAGGCTCTGGCGTCATGCAGTAACTGTAGAGCCTATTTCGCGGGCCTGGATACCGCTATGGGCGGCCCATTTAGCTGCTGCGTTCGGGGGCGCTCTGACCACTCAGGAACGGCCCTGAACGCCTTTGAGGGCATCAGATGACCAGGGGCACGCAGCGGGAATATCGGAAACATCGTTAGTGTCCCGAGTGCATACTGCTGCTATAAGCGCTTTAGTAGCACAATCTAGCTGTTGCCATGATCGCTGACCTATCGTCGTATTGGGAGGCCGGGCGCGGCAGGCACGCCGGCGAGGTGCGGGCGAGCGTCCAAGGCGCTCCGCGATCGGGCCAGGGCCGTCGGGCACGCGGGCGTGCGACGGCGTGACGGCGGCAGGCAGGCCGCGTTGCGACTTGCTCCGAGACCTCGAAGCGTGGCGGCCCGAGCCGCCATACTGCCGCGCGGGAAAGCTGACTGATTTGGGGTGTCCGCCAGGCGCGCAGGTTGCGGCGGACAAGGTCAAACCGGATACTTGGAAAGCCCATCTTGACTGCCGTGCCAGCTTCAGCGGCTTCCGGGAGATTTCCTTTAAGAAATGGAAAACGTTGACGCGACGGTTCGGGAAGATCGGCATAGCTAGTAGCGCAGGGGAGGCATGGTGAGCGAGGGGAATCCCGTCGTGCCGGGCGGTTTCGCGCCTGGTGCGCGGATCGCGGGTTACCTGCTCGAAGAGCAGATCGGCCAGGGCGGCATGGCTGTGGTGTTCCGCGCGCACGACGAACGGCTGGACCGCACGGTCGCGCTCAAGATCCTGGCTCCGGCCCTGGCGGCCGACGAGGCGTTCAGGCAGCGGTTCATCAGGGAATCGCGAGCTGCGGCGGCGGTGGACGACCCGCATATCATCCCCGTGTTCGAGGCCGGCGAGGCCAGCGGCGTGCTGTTCATCGCCATGCGGTGGGTCCGCGGCGGTGACGTGCGCTCCCTGATCGGCCAGGCCGGACCCATGCCGCCAGGGCGCGCGGCGGAGATCGTGTCGCAGGTCGCGTCCGCGCTCGACGCCGCGCACGGCCGGGGCCTGGTGCACCGCGATGTCAAGCCGGCCAACATGCTGGTCGACGCCAGCTCAGGGACTGGTCGGCCGGACCACATTTACCTGTCCGACTTCGGGTTGAGCAAAGGCTCGCTTCAAGCCAGCGGGCTAACCGGCACGGGCACCTTCCTCGGTACGCTCGACTACATCGCGCCCGAGCAGATCGAGGGCAAGCCGGTCGATGGCCGCGCCGACGAATACGCGCTCGCGTGTGCCGCGTTCGAGTTGCTGACCGGCGCGCCGCCGTTTCAGCGCGACGAGGCCATGGCCGTCATGTATGCGCAGCTGTCAGAGTCGGCTCCCGCACTGACTAGCCGCAGGCGCGACCTTCCATTCGCCGCCGACCCGGTGTTTGCCAAGGCACTCGCCAAAGCCCCGGCGGATCGGTATGGAAGCTGCAGGGACTTTTCTGATGCACTTCGCGCGGCCTTCGGGCTAAGGCCGTACGACTCGGGGCCCACTGAACTGCCGAGCGGGGAGCACCCGGCGACCCAGGTAGTCAGACCGTCAGAGCCTGGCGCCGGCGGAGGACCTGCGGCGGGCGGCTACGTCGGCCAGGGCGCCGGTCAGGGCGGTTACCCGGGTCAGGGCGCCTACGCCGGTCCCGGGTACGCGGGTGACACCAACCAACGTCAAAGCCCGACCGCGTACCAGGGTCAGGGCGGCCCAGGTGGCCCTGGCGGCGTCGGCGGCCCGCCCGCGGGTGCAGGCGCCGCGCGCGGCTACGGCGCGCCCGAGACCCAGGTCGCGGGCGGCGGCAGGTCAACCGCACCTGACCTGACCGCGGCGCAATGGCAGCCCGGCGGGCCGGCTGGCTATGGCCCGCACGGCGGCGCGGACCCTCAGGCGAGCATCGTCCGCCCCTGGTGGAAGTCTCCGCTCGCGCTGGTCGCCGCGGTCGTCGTGCTGATCGGCGGCGGCGCGGCAGCGTATGCGCTGACCAAGGGCAACGGCGGCGGTAGCAGCACCACTGGTGGCCGTAACAACAACCCGCCGCCGCCCGTCGGCCTGAAGGCGCCAGTGTGCATCACGACAGCGGCGCCCGGAAAGAATGTCGAGCGGTCGTCGTTTGTCTCCGTGCCGCGCGGCTTCGGCGCTCCGTTCGGTATCGCGGCCAGCCGCGACGGAACCGTATTCGTGGTGACCGACAGCTCGGTCCAGATATTCAAGTCAGCACCGAACGGGCATCTCACCAGTACAGGAGCGCACCTGTCAGTAGGCAGCTCTGCCCGCCCGGCCACCAGCGCCGTGCTTACTCAAGACGGCCGGAACCTGCTCGTGGCCGTGGATAACGGGATCCAGGTCTTCGACGCCAAGGCCGCTGAGAGCGGGTCGAGCAGCGCGAAGCTCGGCACACTGAGCGTGCCCGGGGTGACCAAGTACGGCCGTGCCGTCGGGCTGGCGGTGACGCCCGACGATCAGTACGCTTTCGTCGCCCTCCAGTTCGCCAATCAGGTCGGCGTGTTCAATCTGGGCAAGGCGCTGCGGTTCAAGAACTTCACCGGCGCGTACATGGGGTCGCTCAATGTTGGCATGCAGCCGGTTGGCGTGATGGTGTCGCCTGACGGCAAGACGCTGTACGCGACCAACTTCGTCCAGAACTCGCCCGTCGTCCCGGGAAAGCTGACGGTCATCGACATCGCGAAGCTCACGTCGCAGAACCTGGCTCAGAACCACCTGAACTCCGCAATAGTCGGTACGGTGCCGGCCGGCTGCAACCCGGCGAGGATCGCTGTGACGCCCGACAGCAAGAGGGTCTGGGTGACGGCCAGGCAGAGTAACTACCTGCTCGGCTACTCGGCATCGAGGCTCAGGACAGACCCGACCAATGCGCTGATCGCCAAGGTGCATGTCGGCCAGTGGCCGATCGGCCTGATCCTGCTCAACGGCGGCAGCCGCATCGTGGTCAGCGACAACGATGGCACCAATCCGCCGCAGACCGCGCATAACCTGGCTGTCGTGGACCCGAGTTCCGCGCTCGCGGGCACGCAGGCGCTGGTCGGGTACATCCCCAGCGGGTTTACGCCGCGCGAATTCGCGATTTCGCCGGACGGCAAGTTCTTGTATGTGACGAATCGTGACGCCGCCAAGGTTCAGATCGTCAACCTGAGCAAACTTCCCTGACCCCCAGCTCGCCGGCCGGACCGCAGCCGCCGCAGCGAATCAAGCTCAAGACCAGGAGGCGGTTCGTTTGTACCAGTACCAGCCACCGAAGCGCCGGGGTGGCCGCAAGGCGCTGATCTGGCTCATCTCCGTCCTCGTACTCCTCGTCGGGCTCGACTTCGGTGCCAAGGCCTTCGCCGAGACCCAGGCCGCTACGCAGATCCAGAAGCAGGGCTTCCCGAAGAAGCCGTCGGTGTCGATCGCCGGATTCCCGTTCCTGACCCAAGTCATCAGCCGGAACTTCCACCAGATCACGATCAGCTCCTCGGACATTCCTGAGGGCCCGGTCAAGATCACCAGCCTCGACGTCGTCGCGCACAACGTGAAACTCAAGTCGAACTTCCAGTCGGGCACCGCTGGCCCGCTCGACGGGACCATCTTGATCAGCCTGGGCGCCATCGGCGGGTTCCTGAAAGACGCCGGGCCGCTGGCCGGATTCCTCGGCGGCGGCTCCGGGGGCGGGCTGAGGATCGTCGCGGTCGGCAGCAACCAAGTCCAAGCCCACCTGAACGTCGCCGCCGGACTCGTCAACGCGAACGCGACCTGGCGCGTCACGTCGGCCGGCCCGAACGCGATCACGCTACACCTGGTCAGCAGCAACGGCTTGCCCCCGCAGTTCCTCACCGCTGCCGAGAACGTCAAGATCCCGCTCAAGTCCCTGCCGGCCGGGCTCAAGCTGACCGGGAAGATCAGCTCATCGTCGGGCGGCATCGTCGCTCATGTCTTCGCGCGGAACCTGGCCTTCTAGCCTGATGCGCCAGCTGACCTACGTCGAGCCGGGCCTGGTGCGGTGGGAGGACGCCGCGGCGCCGGTGCTCAGCGACCAGCACGCCGTGCTGGCCAGGCCGCTGGCGGTGGCACGCTGCGATCTTGACCTTGCGATGGCCGCGTTCGGCTTGTTCCCCGGGCCGTACCCGGTCGGGCACGAGGCGGTCGCCGAGATCGTTGGCGGCCGGTGATGTGGTGTCGCGGTGGCGGGCAGGCGACCGGGTTCTGATCCCGTTCCAAGTCTGCTGCGGACAATGCCCGGCGTGCCAAGGCGACCGGTTCGCAGCCTGCCACCGCTACCGGGCCAGGGCGGGAGCGGCGTTCGGGTTCGGCGCCTCGGGCGGCGGGCACGGGGGCGCGGTGGCGGACGTGCTGCTCGTTCCTGCCGCTGATCACCTGCTCGTGGCTGCGCCGCCTAACCTCTCCCCCGCGGCGGCGTGCACGCTGCCCGACAACGTCGTCGACGCCTATCGCTGCGTAGCGCCAGGGTTGGCCGCGATGCCCGGAGCAGACGTCCTCGTCGTCGGCGGAGCGGCAGCGTCCATCGGCCTGTACACGGTGGCGATCGCCCGGGCGCTGAAGGCGGGCCGGGTCCGCTATGCCGACACCGACGCCGAGCGCTGCTAGGCGGCTGAGCGCCTCGGGGCCGAGGTCACAAAGCACGGGGGTGACTGGCCGGTCCGGTTCGACCGCGCGCCGGTCACGGTCGACAACACCGGCGACGCCGACGGCCTGTCCTGCACGCTTCGCTCGACCGACGACTATGGCACCTGCACGAGCGTCGCGATTCAGTTCGCAACGGCCACGCCGGTCCCGCTGCTGGCGATGTACACCAAGGGCATCACGTTCCACGTCTCCCGCGCCGACTCCCGGCGGTTTCTGCCGGAGGTGACACAACTTGCCGCCGCGGGCGGACTCTTCGACCCGGCGGTGGTGCCGACCACCGTCGTTCCCTGGGAGCAAGCCGACCGAGCCTTGCTCGAGCCGGCGATCAAGCTGGTGGTTGACCGCGCAGCGGCGCCGTAGCTGCCGTCGTCCATCCGGCCCCTAGGCCGCGCAGTCGCCGGGCGAGCCACTCGCCGGGGCAGCGCTCACGCCACTCGTTTTGCTGCGCGCAGTTGGGTCGTGAGCGGCGGCTGGACATGGCACTGCAACCGGCAGGCGCCCTGCGGGTGACTAGGAGTGAGTACACCCGCAGGAAGTGATCATCGTGAGTGGATACTGGCCGTGGTAGAGCAGCCGGCCTGCACCGGCCTGCAGCCCGGGTTTCCCGGTCCTCCGGTTGAGCCGGTGTCGGGCTGGCCGCCTGGATCGAGCTGGCGTGTGGGAGGTGTGCGCATGGGAACCGCGAGGGGGCCTCCGGGAGATTCGCAGCCACAGCAAAGCAATAACACTACGAGGGACTGCCAAGGCAACCAAGATCGTTATCCGCCCGGCCGCGATACCAGACGGCGGCGCGGTGTTTCTCGGCGGACACATCTGGCCTCATGGAGGCCAGACCTCCAGGCCGGCGGCCAGTCCGAAGGAGATGACCGTGGCCATCGCAATTCAGTACTACGTGATGGACAACAACAAGCCGCCGGTTTGCAGCCCGCTCCGACTTCCCTCACGAGTCGGCCGATGACCGCCGTAATGCGGCTAGGGGAAACTGAAGCTTGGCGTGATCTGCGAACCGTTCCCATCGAAGCGCAGGGACCGTACGGGCTTCATTCCTCGTTCGGTATCCCTCGTAATGCGCATCATGCACTTGCCCATTTGAGATCTGGCCGGGTGCCTGGCAGGCTTCGCGGCGAGACGGCGGCTTGGCCCGAATTCCACTGCCACGTTGCCAGCGGCGATGAAGCCGGGGCACTCGGGATCCTCGCAGGTCGTGCGCAGGCTGAGCCGCTAGCGGAAACGCCGCTCTGGGTCCGGGTCGGGCTCATGAAGGATCGGCTGCAGCTTGGGTGACGAGGTCGGCCATGCCCTGCTTGTGGCCGGGCCGACCTGACATCGCGGAGCCGATCGCCTGCGGGTTCCCGGCGACCGGCGGAGTTTAAGGTGTCACGCTGTCCCAGCGCTCGTTGAACGCGATGCTGTCGTAGAAGGCCATGGCGTCGATGACGTTGCCGCCGTTGAGAGTCGTGAACCAGGCGTAAGTGTTCGGGTAGGTGGCTGCCCGCAGCTGGGCCGACCGAATATCTCTTGCAAGTGAATCTTTCTGGCGCTGTTGACGCGACAGTTAGATTATGCACGGTAGCCGGAGCGACGCGGCGCTGCTGGCTGCCATCGGCGAGCGTGATCTGGCGGCTATGCGCGCTCTGTATGACCGGCACGCAGCGTGGCTGTCGGTTCGGCTCACCCGGCGGTGCAACGATTGCGACGTTGTCGCGGACGCCGTGCAGGACACGTTTGTCGCGGTGTGGCGGAAACCGCAGGGTTTCCGCGGCGACGGCGACGTCGCCGCGTGGTTGTGGGGCATCGCGATTCGCCGGCTGGTCAGCCGTCTGCGCAGTCACCGTGAAGTCATTGCCAGCTTCGAGATGATGGACGCGACGCCGGTGCCCGCGGCCGAGGATCAGGTGCTCCTTTCGGTCGAATACGGCGACATTGGCCAGGCGCTGGCGCGGCTGTCGCCCGAGATGCGCGCAGTGATCCAGGCCGTTGTCCTGGACGGGCTAACCGCCAAGGAAGCCGCCCGGCTCTTGGATATGCCGGTAGGCAGCGTCAAGACGCGCTTGTCCCGGGCGAAGGCGCACCTGCGTGCCGCGCTAGCGGAGGGACTGCCATGACAAGCTGGCACGTCGACGAAATGGCACTGCGGCGCTGGATCGGCCGCAGTGATTCGCTGGCCGACAGCGCCTCGGTCGAGCAGCACCTGCTCTGGTGCGATCAGTGTCGCGAGCGCGTCAACGCTGCGGTCACCGGCAAGCCAGCGCCTGGCGTGGTTGACCTGGGCGACATGTGGTCGCAGGTCCGTGACGCAGTTGAGCTGCCGCGGCCGTCGGTATTCGAGCGGCTGCTGCAGCGTGCCGGGTTGCCCGCTCATGACGCCAAACTGGTCGCCGTGGCCAGCGCGTTTCGCGGCAAGTGGCTGGCTGGCGTGACAGGGGTGCTCACGTTCGTCGCCCTTGCTGCTGCCCTCGGAGACTCCCGCGGCGTGTGGCTTTTCCTCGCCGTCGCACCGCTGGTGCCGTGCATTGCGGTGGCTTTCAGCTATGACCCCAAGGTCGACCCGGCGCTCGAACCGGAACTGGTCACGCCATACCCGGCACTTCGGCTTGTGCTGCTGCGCACGGTCGCGATCCTCGCGATGGCGTTGCCGGCGGTGGCGCTGTTCGGGCTGTTCGTCCCGGGCCGGGCGCCGTACACGTGGTTGCTGCCGGCCGTGGGTTGCGTCACAGCCGTCCTGGCATTGTCGACCTGGACCAGTCCGTTGCGG
Source organism: Streptosporangiaceae bacterium (assembly GCA_036393895.1). Classification (GTDB taxonomy): domain Bacteria; phylum Actinomycetota; class Actinomycetes; order Streptosporangiales; family Streptosporangiaceae; genus Chersky-822. Next base: position 22,356 of record DASWGE010000276.1, read on the forward strand.
GCGGCCGTCGCTGTCAGCGCGGTGTGGCTCGTCGTTGTCTGGTCGCTGGTGGCGCAGGCCGGCTCTCCTGATGTCGTCCTGCACGCCCGGTTCCAGATCGGCTATCTCGTCCTGGCCGTGACCTCGACGGTGATCTTCCTCGTGCGTGGGTGTCACGTGCGCGAATTTCGACCTCGGAGGAGGTAGTTATGACCGCCTCGATCAGCCTGCGCGGCGTCGGCCGGAGATTCGGCGCTGCCTGGGCGCTCGCGGACGTGAATCTCGACCTCGCCCCGGGCGTGACTGGGCTGCTGGGGCCAAACGGCGCCGGCAAGACGACCCTGCTGCGCTTGCTGGCGACTGCGCTGTCGCCGACGCACGGGCAGGTCTGCGTGCTCGGTCTCGATCCCGCCGTTCCCGCCGAGCGCACCGGCATCCGCCGCAGGCTCGGGTACCTCCCACAGGAAATCGGCTTTCCTCGCGGGTTCAGCGCATTCGCATTCGTGGACTACATCGCCGTGCTGAAGGAATGGACGCAGCCCGCCGTACGCCACGCGGAGGTGCGCCGGGTGCTCGACCTGGTCGATCTGGGGGGCATCTCGACAAAACGGATTCGCGCCATGTCCGGCGGTCAGCGCCGACGGCTGGCGCTGGCCCAGGCTTTGCTCGGCTCGCCGCCCGTCCTGATTCTCGACGAGCCCACCGCCGGAGTTGACCCCGAGCAGCGGGCCGCGCTGCGCAACGTGCTAGCAGAACTGGCCCGCACCTCTATCGTCGTGCTATCGACGCACCAGACCGAAGACGTCGCAGCGCTTTGCGAGCGCGTCATCGTGCTGGACTGCGGCAGGGTGCGTTACAACGGCCAGGTGACAGAGCTTGTCGGGCAGGCGGCCGGGCGCGTGTGGCTCGCCGACGCGCCCGATGCGGCCGCCAGCGCGTCGTGGCGTACCGGCACGGGTCGCTACCGCAACGTCGCCGAGCACGCTCGCGCGGGAGTCGAGCACGTCGAACCCTCCCTCGAGGATGCCTATCTGCTGCTGCGCGGCGGCACGAGGCCGGACTCCGGCGACGTCCGGGAGGTCCTGTCATGACCACGATCATCGCTGCGGGGCGCACCGGCCCGGCGGTCGGCCTGGTTGCACTCACCAAGTACGAGACCCGCCGGTTTGTCCGCAGCCCGGTCTTCCTCGTCGCGTTCGGGCTCACCGCCTGGGCGCTGTGGGACGGGATGCGAGTCACCGTGACCGAGGTCAACACCGTCACCGTCTACCCGGCGATCTTCCTCGGCGGGCTGGGCATGGTGACGGCCTTCCGGCTCACCCGATCGACGCAGCGCAGCGCCGAGGCGCTTAAGGTGTCGCCGACGACGCCGCAGGTGCGCACTGCCGCGATTTGCCTGGTTGCGATCGTGCCGCTCATATGTGGCTGGCTAAGCTTCCTGGCGATCACGGTTTTTCTGCGGGTGCCGGGCGACTGGACGTACGGCACTCTGGGCACGTCGGGTCGTGCTGCCTTGCTCATCGGTCAGACCGTGATCCCGGCGCTCGGCGGGCCACTGCTCGGTGTCGCGCTCGGGCGCTGGGTGCGTTTCCCCGGCGCGGCGCCCGTGCTCTTCCTGGTCATCTTCGGGTGGGTAATCCTGGCGGACGTACTGGCCGCGACCCACCGGCACTCCATGCTGGTCCTGATGATGCGATTGTTCGCGCCGTTCACGTTCTTCACCGCATCTGATCAGCATGCAGTGGAGACCTGGCGCGGCTCGCCGTGGTTCTTCGTCGGCTGGCAGCTATGCCTGTGCGCTGGCGCGGTGGCCGTGGCGTTGCTACGCGACGCCGAGCCGGGTCTGCGGAGCCGACTCACCAGGGTCCTCATCGTCGTCCTCGCGGCCGCCGCCCTGATGTACGCGCTCACGGTCACCGGCGGACTGGGACATGCGGTCATCTCCTACCCGGGCAAGGCCCCGCGGCCGATCTGATGACCGCGATCATGCTGCGCGCCGTCGGATGGCCCGCGATCTGCGCAGTTACCGCCACGGCTGCCGCCGTCGGCGCGTGCGGTGTCATATTCCTTAATTCCGCCGGCCCGCAATTGCTCACCATCGCTTTCGCGCTGCTGGCCGCGGCAGCCGCGTTCGCGCTGGACGAGCCGGCCAGTTCGGTTGTCGATGTCACCCCGACCGGGCCCGGCGCCCGGACGGCAGCGCGCAGCCTCGCTCTGCTGGTACCGCTCTGCGCTGGTCTTGGGCTCGTCCTGGCGTGTGCGCTTCGCGCGCGAGCGTTGCCCTGGACGGCCATCGGCCTGGCGCTTGCCGGGAACGTGCTGCTCGGCTTCGCCATCGCCTGTGTCGCCCGGCAGCGCGTCGGCGAGCCCGGTGCGTGGGCGTCATCAGCGGCCGCGTTCGTCTTGATCGCGCCCCCACTCGTTCCCTCTCTGGCCGGGCGGGTTCACACGTTCCCGACGACGGTCCAGGATCCGCAGGGGCTGTCGTCAAATGCGTGGTGGGCACTCGTTGGCTGCACGTGCATCGTGGCGATCGCAGTCTCGGTTGCCGACCGCCGGCTGCCGTTGCGCCTGAGGTCCTCACTTGGGCGTAACCGTGCTTAGCTCACCATGGCGAGAGCCAGCAGCGTGGCTGATTCAGTTCGACGGCCTGGCCGCTGCAGAGCGATCGTTATGGCCGGATTGTCCGGCTACACCATTGCATAATCACGATCCAGGGAGGATCTTCACGGGCCGCTACCTGGTGGTTATCGGAGTTGGGCTTATCGCCAGCTTTGCGACCCGGGCGGCGAACAGGCCGATGCGGAAGCGCGGATATGGTCGCTCTGAAGCCCTCGCCCCAGACTGATAATCCGTCAAGCCGTAGGGTGGGCTAACCGCGCTGGCCTGCTGCAGCGGCTCCCGGCGGCGTTCGACTTGTGATCCGCCATCCCCGTGACGGCACAGCGGTAACGGGTCGCCGTCGCCAGTCGCTGGGCCGTCTGCGGCGTGTTCAACTGGGTTCGGCGTCGCGCTCAGCGCACCAAAGAACTTCGGCACGTATTCGGCACAGCGAGCCGCCGAGAACCGCTCTCAGCCGGTGTCAACCGGACATCGCGTCGCGATCGCGGGCGGTGGCATGGAGCACGCGGAGGGACGAAGGCCCAGGTCAGCGGCCAGATGCGCAGGTCTCGCGACATTCGACTAGCATTGCCGACGTTCCCGCCGGTGTAGCTCAGTAGGCAGAGCAGCCGTCTTGTAAACGGCAGGCCAGCGGTTCGATCCCGCTCACCGGCTCCATCCATCCAGGTCAGGGCCTATGTGGATCTTGAAGAAGATCAACGTTGGGACCAATCTGGTCCCAACGGTGCAGCCGAACGGTGTAGATTCCGCCCCTGTGGCAACAACGCGTCGGGCCCAGCGCGAGGCAGAGCAAGCTGCCCGCAGCTACCTGCGGCACGTGGCGGCTCACTGCACCAACCCTCGCGTAGTGAGGCAGCAGGCCATTCTCAACGTTGCGCAACCGGGTGAGGCCATCCGCCCGGTTCAGCGCCTTCGCGTTCAGCGGCCTGCTCGGACTGCCACCGGCGCTATGATCGCCTCCTGATCATGCTCCTTCCGCCGCTACCGGGCAGGCGTATGAGGGCCGGGGCGGCCAGCGCGTAACTTCGCCCCATGACTGCGCGGATCGGGGCGGCTCAGAAGAATGTCCTGAGGTCACCATTGGCCGCAGCCATAGGAATCAATGCCATTATCGCCAGGCTCGACCTGGGAGAGCGACGGCACGACGGCTCGATCTGGCGCGCCGTGGCGAGTTGTTGCACGTCGTCTGCGACAGCTACGCCACCCGCAAGCACGCCGACGTTTGCTTCTTCTCGGTCATCACCCGCCAGGCCATCCGCCGCGGCTCCTTCAACCTCGGTCAAGGACCTGATGTCAGCGATTGGAGCATTCGGCAGCCCTCAGCGGCGCCAACACCGTAGAAGGTGGAGAAGGCACTCATAACCTTGCTCGACCATCGCTTGCTGATGCGTCCCCGAGCGGGTCAGTACCTGTTCCACGACCTCACCGGAGGTTTCGCAGCCGCCTGCGGCCGGGCGCGCTTGCGGGCGATCTCGATCGATGAGGCGTGGTAGTCCGAGCCGGTGAATGCCGGCCCGCCGTCCCTGCCCGGCCGGGTCAGCGCGCGCATCAGGGCCGGACTATAGATGCCCTGGACCCGGAAGTCTGCCATGAGCGAGCAGGGATGGCGGCGGTTCCTCGCCGCAGAGGGTGTCGGCGACTGGGTGGTGCTGCACGGCGGCGCGATGGCAGTCTTCCGCGTGCCGTCGCTGGCTGAGGGGGCCCGGTTGGCTGAGGCGGTGGCGCAGGGGCCCGAGTACAGCTCGTGGCGGGCCTCGTGCGATCTCCGCTGGCCATGGCGCGGATGGCCTCGATGGCGATGTAGGGGGCGAGCAGGCAGAAGCTGACCGCGACCAGCCGTTGCGCGCGGTGCTCGGAGGTGGCGCTGGGTCAGGCGGGTTCCAGTGAACCGCCAGATGACGATGATGGACGCCAGCGCCTCCGTCCCGCTGTCGAATCCGAGGAGGGCAACCGATCCGGCGATGACTGCCGCGCCCACTCTAACCATGACTATTCGGCATCATAGAAACGGTTTGTATAGTGTGAAGAACTGCATGGCGAAGATTAGAGCGATTGGTTTGCCGCTAACACGAGCGAGACAAGTAATGACATTGGAGGGAAAATGGCTTATATGGCATGGTCAAGCGATGGTGGCACTGTGTGGGAGGCGGAGGTCGGATTGATAGGATCATCGTCACCTCAACCGTTGATTGACCGGCGCACAAGCTCTGGCCCCGCCCTTGCCGAGAATGCTGGAACCCACTACATGGCCTGGCGAGGGTGGCAAGTTCAATACGAGGGTGGACCTATCGGCCCGGATAATCATATCTGGTGGTCACAGCTCGTCAACCAAGGTACGTCGGA
>DASWGE010000277.1:0-15057 GCA_036393895.1 Streptosporangiaceae bacterium
AGCTCGCTCAGATCAAGCTGGTCCGAACTGTCCGCCATCACCACCGCTACCTCCGAGTTCGCCGCAGACGCCTGCTCGGCGCACGTCGCAGCCTAGGATTACTGGGTGGCTGCCATGAACCCGGCCCCGTCGGCAGACGACACGGCGCGGCGCGAACTCCTCCTCTTGCTCGACGGGCACTCGCTCGCCTACCGGGCGTTCTTCGCCCTGCCAGCGGAGAACTTCTCGACGACGACGGGTCAGCCGACCAATGCCGTGTACGGGTTCACGGCGATGCTGATCAACGTATTGCGCGACGAGCAGCCCAGCCACATCGCTGTCGCCTTCGACCGCAGCGAGCCGACATTCAGGCACGAGCAGTACGTCGAGTACAAGGCCAACCGCAGGGAGACCCCGACGGACTTCAAGGGTCAGCTCAGCCTGATCTTCGAGGTACTGGACGCGCTCGGGATCCCGCGGCTGTCGGTCGCCGGGTACGAGGCCGACGATGTCATCGCCACGCTCGCCACGCAGGCGGCCGCGGGCGGCATGAAGGTCCTGATTGTCACCGGCGACAGGGACGCACTCCAGCTGGTAAGCGACGATGTCACGGTTCTGATGACCAGGCGCGGCATCAGCGACATGACCAGGTTCACCCCGGCAGCGGTGAACGAGAAGTACGGCCTGACCCCGGCTCAGTACCCGGACTACGCCGCATTGCGCGGCGACCCGAGCGATAACCTGCCTGGCATCCCCGGCGTGGGGGAGAAGACCGCGGCGAAGTGGGTCGCCGAATACGGCTCCCTGGCCGCCCTGGTCGACCAAGTCGACCAGGTCAAGGGCAGAGCCGGCGACAACCTGCGGGAGAACCTGGGTAATGTGCTGCGCAACCGCCGGCTCACCGAGCTGACCAGGAGCGTTCCGCTCGATGCAGGGCCGACGGACCTGGTTCCCGTGCCGTGGAGCAGGGACCAGATCCACCAGCTGTTCGACACGCTGCAGTTCCGCGTGCTGCGCGACCGGCTGTATACGACTCTCCCGAACGGGATCATCGGGCAGCTCACCGCCGGGCCCCCGGCCGCGGCGGAGGCCGGGTTCGACGTCAGCCTGAGCCGCCCGGGTCCTTCGCAGCTGGCCGGCTGGCTGGCGCGGCACGCCAGGAGCGGCCGGATCGGGCTCGCGGTCAGCGGCACCTGGGGCCGGGGAACCGGGGACGTCGACGGACTCGCGCTGGCCAAAGCGACCGCGACCGGCGATGAGGCCGGCGGCGACGGATCCGCCGGGCCGGACGGCGGCACTGTCGCGGCCAGCCCGGCCGCCTTCATCGACCCGGCGTCGCTGACACCGGAAGACGAGCAGGCGCTGGCAGACTGGCTGGCCGACGAGACGGCGCCGAAGGCCCTGCACGATGCCAAGGGCCCCATGCACGCGCTGGCGGCCAGGGGGCTGCAGCTGAATGGGCTCACCAGCGACACGGCACTCGCCGCATACCTGGCGCTGCCCGGCCAGCGGTCATTCGACCTGGCCGACCTGGCGCTGCGGTACACCAGGCGCGAACTCCGCGGCGAGGCGGCGGTCTCCGGGCAGCTGACGCTCGACATGGCGGCCGAGACCGAGGCCGCCGAGGCGCTCGCGCAGCGCGCGCTCGCCACCGCTGAGCTGGCGGACGCGCTCGATACCGATCTGGCCAGGCGCGGCGCCACGAAGTTGCTCGCGGAGGTCGAGCTGCCGCTGGTCAGCGTGCTGGCGCAGATGGAACGCGCCGGCATCGCGGCCGATGTTGAGCACTTCGCGGAGATGTCGGCCAGCCTGGGCGGCGAGGTGAAGGCGGCCGAGCAGGGCGCGTTCGCTGCTACCGGCCACGAGTTCAACCTTGGCTCGCCCAAGCAGCTGCAGGAGGTGCTTTTCACCGAGCTGAAGCTGCCGAAGACAAAGCGGATCAAGACCGGATACACCACCGATTCCGAGGCGTTGACCGGCCTGCTGGCACAAACCGGTCACCCTGTGCTCGAGCACCTACTGCGGCACCGAGACGTCGCCAAGCTCAAGAGCATCGTCGACTCGCTAATCCCGATGGCTGGCCAAGACGGGCGGATCCACACCACCTACAACCAGATGATCGCCGCCACGGGCAGGTTGTCATCGACTGATCCGAACTTGCAGAATATTCCGATCAGGACCGAGGAAGGCCGGCGGATCAGGCGCGGCTTCGTGGTCGGACCCGGATATGACTGCCTGCTGACCGCCGACTACAGCCAGATCGAGCTGAGGATCATGGCGCACCTGTCGGCTGACGTGGCGCTGGCCGCTGCGTTCGGATCAGGCCATGACTTCCACGCGGCGACGGCCGCGCGCGTTTTCGGCCTGCCGCCCGAAGAGATCACCGGTGACCTGCGCAATCGGATCAAGGTGATGAACTACGGCCTGGCATACGGCCTGTCCGCCTACGGGCTTTCCCAGGGGCTGCGGGTGAGCACGGATGAGGCCCGTGACCTCATGGACGAGTATTTTCAGCAGTTCGGCGGGGTGCGGGACTACCTGCGCGCCGTGGTGGCCAGGGCAAGGCAGGACGGTTACACCGAGACGATCCATGGCCGGCGCCGATACCTGCCCGACCTGACCTCCGACAACAGGCAGCGTAGGGAGATGGCGGAGCGGATGGCGCTCAACGCGCCGATCCAGGGCTCAGCAGCCGACATCATCAAGGTGGCCATGCTCCGGGTGGACGAGGCGATCCGCCGCAGCGGCCTGCGGTCCAGGATGCTCCTCCAGGTGCATGATGAGCTGCTGTTCGAGGTGGCCCCCGGCGAGCTCGACGACCTGCGCGAGCTGGTGCGGGCCGCGATGTGCGGCGCGTTCGCTGGGACCGTGCCGCTTGAGGTGTCGATGGGAACGGGCCGCAGTTGGGCCGACGCGGCGCACTAGGCGTAAGCCGCTCACGGCTCACGGTGCAGGCCCGCGATTGACCCGGTGCTCGCGCTCTCATATGCTGATCGGTGCGTTGTGATCTCTTGCAGTCCGCCATGGTCAGGCAGCCCAAGGGCAATGTCAGGCCCGGCCGGTGTCCAGACTTGGCACTCCAGCCATCATGTCGGAAGCCGCGCATCGCGCACCAAACCCAAACCTGTCCGTATCCGGAGCCCACTTACACATGACGACGAGCAGCACGCAGGCCACCTCGACCCCTCAGGTAGCCGTTAACGACATCGGTTCGGAGGAGGCCTTCCTCGCCGCGATCGACGAAACCATCAAGTACTTCAACGACGGCGATATTGTCGACGGCACCGTCGTCAAAGTTGACCGGGACGAGGTCCTGCTCGACATCGGCTATAAGACCGAGGGAGTCATCCCGTCCCGAGAGCTGTCGATCAAGCATGATGTCGATCCCAACGACGTCGTCAAGACCGGCGATCACATCGAGGCCCTGGTCCTCCAGAAGGAGGACAAAGAAGGCCGGCTGATCCTGTCCAAGAAGAGGGCGCAGTACGAGCGCGCCTGGGGCACGATCGAGAAGATCAAGGACGAGGACGGCGTGGTGACCGGCACCGTGATCGAGGTGGTCAAAGGTGGCCTCATCCTCGACATCGGCCTGCGCGGCTTCCTGCCGGCCTCGCTTGTCGAGATGCGGAGGGTCCGCGACCTCCAGCCTTACGTCGGCAAGGAAATCGAGGCCAAGATCATCGAGCTGGATAAGAACCGCAACAACGTGGTCCTGTCCCGCCGGGCCTGGCTCGAGCAGACCCAGAGCGAAGTCCGCCAGAACTTCCTGAACACGCTGCAGAAGGGCCAGATCCGCAAGGGGGTCGTCAGCTCGATCGTCAACTTCGGCGCCTTCGTCGACCTCGGCGGCGTCGACGGCCTCGTGCACGTCTCCGAACTGTCCTGGAAGCACATCGACCACCCCGGCGAGGTCGTCGAGGTGGGACAGGATGTCACGGTCGAAGTGCTGGACGTGGACATGGACCGCGAGCGGGTCTCGCTGTCGCTGAAATCGACCCAGGAAGACCCCTGGCAGCAGTTCGCACGAATGCACCAGATCGGCCAGGTCGTTCCTGGGCGGGTCACGAAGCTGGTTCCGTTCGGCGCGTTTGTGCGGGTCGAGGAGGGCATCGAGGGTCTCGTACACATCTCGGAGCTCGCCGACCGGCACGTCGAGATCCCCGAGCAGGTTGTCCAGGTCGGCGACGAGATCTTCGTCAAGATCATCGACATCGACCTCGACCGCCGCAGGATAAGCCTGTCGCTGAAGCAGGCCAACGAGGGCGCCGCCGGGGAGACCACAGGCGAGGACTTCGACCCGACCCTGTACGGGATGCCAGCCACCTACGACGAGCAAGGCAACTACGTCTACCCCGATGGCTTCGATCCTGAGTCGGGCGAATGGCTCGAAGGATTCGATGCCCAGCGCGAGGAGTGGGAGCGGCAGTACGCCGAGGCGCGCGCGCGCTTCGAGGCCCACCAGCGGCAGGTCGCTGAGGCCCGCAGCAAGGCTGAGGGGAACGAGGGCGGCGACGATGCGGAGGGCGCGAGCTCGCACACCTCGGGCTCGACCGAGTCCGAGGAGTCTGGCGGCGCGCTGGCCTCCGACGAAGCGCTCGCGGCGCTCCGCGAGAAGCTTTCCGGAGGCCGTAACTAGGGCGCTCTGCCGACCCGCCCATACCGCAGACTGGCATGCGTATCAGGAGCGTGCCGCCGATGGCCCGAGACGCGCGGATCATCGGCCTAGCGTGGGTAACGATGACGTCTGCGGCATGGGCACGTCGACTCCGCTTAGGATCACTGTGTGCTGAGGGTGGGGCTGACTGGCGGCATAGGCGCGGGCAAGAGCGAGGTCTCGCGCCGTCTTGCTGCCCAGGGCGCCGTGGTGATCGATGCGGACGCCATCGCCAGGGAGGTTGTGGCGCCAGGGACCGAGGGCCTCGCGGCGGTGACCGCCGAGTTCGGCGCCGGCGTGCTGCGGCAGGACGGCGGCCTGGACAGGGAACGGCTTGGCGAGATCGTGTTCGCCGATCCGGCCATGCTGAACCGGCTGAACAGCATTGTCCATCCGCTGGTCGGGCGGCGGATGGCCGAGCTTGAGAAAGACGCTGGCACCGGCTCCATCATCGTGCACGATGTCCCGCTGCTCGCGGAGAACGATCTCGGTTCCGGTTTCGATCTCGTGGTCGTGGTGGACGCGCCCCAGCACATTCAGCTTGACCGCCTGCTCAGGCAGCGCGGGATGCGCCGGGATCAGGCCGAAGCCCGGATGGCCGCCCAGGCCAGCAGGGAGAAAAGGCTGGCCATTGCTGATCTCGTGGTCGACAACTCATCCTCGCTGGCCGAGCTCGGCCGCCAGGTCGGCGACCTATGGACCGAGCTGAGGCGCCGGGCCCGCTTGCAGCCTTCCCAGTAAGCTCCGCCGGGCTTCGCTGCGTGCGTTACCCCTGCCGTCCTGACATGGCCCCGAAGTAGGCTGTCGAGTCCCGCTGCCACAGGAACAAGGTCGCGCCGAGGCCGACCAGCCAGGTGACGGCAACCAGAAGCAGGCTGAATGCGGAATGCGGCTGGACGAGCGACAGAAGGACGTAGACCGTAAATAGCCCGAACAGCACAGTCGCGACAATGCGTGCCCAGTTCTTGCCGCCGCGGTTGCCCCAAGCCATCAAGATCCAGAGCGCGAGGCCCACTACTGCGAGGAACGTGGAGACAGCTACGAGAGCAGTACCCAAGTTGCTGATTTGGTGTGCGGTGAGGTTGGGGCTCGCCTTGTGGACGGCCGCCTTCACGGCGCTGAGGCTCAGTAGTGATGCGACGAACCAGACTACGGTGAGCGCGGCCCCGGCGTACATGAGCCTGACGGCCATCATGACCGGCCGCGGAGCGTGCATCTGCGGCGGTGCGGTCGGCGGCTGGCCACCGGTCGGGTAGGGCTGGTACATAAGCTTGCTGCTCCTTCGCCCGGGTGAGCCCGTGACCGGTCCGAGCGGCGCTGGAATGTCAGATACCCACCCTACAGTTGACGAGTGGGGTATGAGGAGAGACGATGCGACCGGTAACTGACCTACGGCGAAGTGTGGCGCCGCTCAACGTTGTCACGGACATGGTGCCGGCCGGTGACCAGCCTGCAGCGATCACGGAGCTGGAGCAGCGGATCAGTGCCGGGTCACCGGATACGGTCCTGCTAGGAGCCACCGGTACCGGCAAGACGGCGACCGTGGCGTGGCTGGCCGAGCGGCTGCAGCGGCCGACGCTCGTGATGCTGCCGAACAAGACCCTGGCGGCGCAGTTCGCCAACGAGCTGCGCGAGATGCTGCCGCATAACGCCGTCGAGTATTTCGTCTCTTACTACGACTACTACCAGCCCGAAGCCTATGTGCCGCAGACCGACACCTACATCGAGAAGGACTCCTCGATCAACGACGAGGTGGAGCGGCTGCGGCACTCGGCCACGAACTCGCTGCTGACCAGGCGCGACACGATCGTGGTCGCCTCGGTGTCGTGCATCTACGGGCTCGGAACGCCGCAGGAGTACGTCGACCGGATGGTCAGGCTCAAGGTGGGCGAGACGATCGAGCGGGATGCGCTGCTGCGCAAGCTGGTCGGGATGCAGTACATGCGCAACGACCTCGCGTTCAGCCGGGGCACGTTCCGTGTGCGTGGCGACACCATCGAGGTGATCCCTGTCTATGAGGAGCACGCGGTCCGGGTGGAGATGTTCGGCGACGAGATCGAGCGCCTGATGACCCTGCACCCGCTCACCGGCGAGGTGCTGACCATCGACGACGAGCTGTACATCTTCCCGGCCTCGCATTACGTCGCCGGGCCGGAGCGGATGGAGCGCGCGATCGCCGGAATCGAGGCCGAGCTCGCCGACCGGCTGGCCGAGCTGGAGCGGGAGGGCAAGCTGCTCGAGGCGCAGCGGCTGCGGATGCGGACCAGTTACGACGTCGAGATGATGCGCCAGGTCGGCAGCTGCGCAGGGATCGAGAACTACTCGCGCCACATCGACGGCCGCGAGGCCGGCAGCCCGCCGAACACGCTGCTCGACTATTTCCCCGAGGACTTCCTGCTGGTCATCGACGAGTCGCATGTCACCGTGCCGCAGATCGGGGCCATGTACGAGGGCGACGTGTCGCGGAAGCGGGTGCTGGTCGAGCACGGATTCAGGCTGCCGAGTGCGATCGACAACAGGCCTCTGACCTGGGAAGAGTTCTGCGACCGTATCGACCAGACGTTGTATCTCTCGGCGACCCCCGGGCCGTATGAGCTGCGGCGGGTCGGCGGCGACGTGGTGGAGCAGGTGATCAGGCCGACCGGGCTGGTCGATCCCGAGGTGATCATCAAGCCGACGAAGGGCCAGATCGACGACCTGGTGCACGAGATCAGGCTGCGTGCGGAGCGGTCGGAGCGGGTGCTTGTCACCACGCTGACCAAGAAGATGTCCGAGGACTTGACCGACTACCTGCTCGAGCTGGGGATCAGGGCCAGGTACCTGCACAGCGAGGTCGACACGCTGCGGCGGGTCGAGCTGCTGCGCGAGCTGCGGCTCGGCGAGTACGACGTGCTCGTCGGCATCAACCTGCTGCGGGAGGGTCTCGACCTGCCCGAGGTCTCGCTGGTCGCGATCCTCGACGCGGACAAGGAAGGATTCCTGCGCTCTGGCACGTCACTGATCCAGACCATCGGCCGGGCGGCCCGTAACGTCTACGGTCAGGTGCACATGTACGCCGACCAGGTCACACCGTCGATGAGCAAGGCGATCGACGAGACGAACCGGCGCCGCGCCAAGCAGGTCGCTTTTAACCTTGAGCAGGGCGTCGATCCGCAGCCGCTGCGCAAGCGGATCGCCGACATCACGGACCAGCTCGCCCGCGAGGACGCCGACACCGAGAAGCTGCTCGGCGGTTCTGGCCGCAGGCAGAGCCGGGGCAAGGCCCCGGTCCCTGGCACCGCGGCGCGGGCTCGGGCGGCCGCGGCGGCCGGCGGCGTCAGCCAGGCCGACCGCAAGCCGGGCACCGGCGGCGCGGCGCGCGAGGACCTGGTCGAGCTGATCTCAACGCTGACCGACCAGATGCACGTGGCGGCGGCCGAGCTTCAGTTCGAGCTCGCGGCACGGTTCAGGGATGAGGTCAGGGAGCTCAAGCAGGAACTGCGCGGCATGCAGGCCGCCGGCGTCTGAAGCCTGCGCGGAACCGTCGGGCACTACTGGCCGTCCAACCAGTATGAGGACTATGCCGAGGCCGACGAAGAGTGCCGCGTCCTTTGCCGCGGCCGGATTAATGGTGATCGCCGCGGCCGTGCTGACGGGCTGCGGTCAGGTTGGCGCGAGCGGTGCCGCGCAAGGATCCGCGGGCAGCCACGGACCGACCCGCCAGTCGGATTCCGCGCTGCTGTGCGCCGACCCGGCGGCCGTGACCCGTGTGCGGGTGGTGCGGACCCCGTCGCGCAGCCAGCTTGGCCAGGCCAAGCCGATGCCCACGCAGAGCCTGGGGGTCACGGTGCGCGACCCGGCAGCGGCGCGCACTCTGGCCAGGGCTGTCTGCGGACTCCCGGCGATGCCGCACTCGGCATTGATCTGCCCCATGGATGTCGGCGGCGGGTACGTGCTGGAGTTCATGTCGGGCCTGCGACAGTTCCGCCCGGTGATCGTCCGGGCCAGCGGCTGCGAGGAGGTGACCGGATTCGGCGCGGGCGGTGCCAGGTCGGTAGCGAAGACACCGCAATTCTGGACCATGCTCGCGCAACTGACAGGCATCCGCGCCCCCGCGCACTCGCCCTAGCCGTCCGGGTGATCGCGAAGGATTTACGGCGCCGGCGCCGTAAAATCCTTCGTCGTAATCCGTCCGCCGGGTCGGGCTCGCCAGGTTCCCGCGCTGTGATCGGAGCTGCAGCATAGGGTCGGTACTGTGCTCCTGAGCTTCGCGGCAGCGCTGATGGCGGCGCTGTGCTACGGCCTGGCGGCGGTCATGCAGGCCATGGCCGTCCGTGCGTCGTCGCGACGCCCCGTTCTCGCGACCGCTGGACCGGCCGGTGGAGTCGACGCAGGCCTGATCTTCAGGATGCTGCGGCAATGGCCTTTCATCGCCAGTCTCGGCATCGATCTGTTCGGGTTCGTCTGCCAGCTCATCGCCCTGCGGCGACTGCCGCTCTTCGAGGTTCAGGTCATCATCGCAGCCAACCTCGCCGTTACCGCGGTGTTCGCGTCGTGGCTGATGAAATCGGTGCTGACCGTACGCGAGTGGACGGCGGTCATGGCGGTCGTGCTGGGAGTCGCCCTGCTCGGCTCATCGGCGGGCGGCGAGGGCGCTCACCGTGTCGGGGTGAAGTTCGAGATCGCCCTCGTGGCCGCGCTAGCGGCGATCGCTGTTGGCGGGGTAGCGGCGGCCAGGCTCCATGCCAACCTCAGGACGCCCGTGCTCGGCGCCCTGGCAGGTCTCGGCTACGGCGTAGTAGCGGTCTGCGCCAGGATCCTGCCTGGGTTCGCGCCGCACCAGCTGATCAGGTCGCCAGCAGCATACGCGCTCGCGGCGGCCGGGATCATATCGTTCATGCTCTACGCGTCTTCGCTGGACAGCGGCAGCGTCACGGTTGCGACCGCGGCGGTGATCCTGGTGGAGACCATCCCGCCCGCGATCGTGGGCGTGCTGCTCCTGGGTGACACCACCAGGCCGGGCAGGGCGGGACTCGCCGTCGCGGGGTTCGTACTTGCGCTGGTCAGCGCGATCGCGCTGGCACGTTTCGGCGAGGCAGGCGGCCACGATGGCCCGGCGCCCGCACTGGGCCCCCGGGCCGGGCAGGCAGGGCCGCGAGGTCAGTCCGAGCTGCGCAGCCGGCCGAAAACGGGGTAGGCAGCCCCCTCCGCGGGGCAGACGAACTGGGCCGAAACGGGCTGACCGGCGTGGAGGCAGGCCAGCTCGGCCGGCCCGGCGAGCCGCAGCCCAGTTGCGAGCCACGGACCTTCGGCCAGTTCGACCAGGGCCGGGACGGCGACTGGGCCATCCTGCCTGGGATGGACCGCCGACCAGCTCACCAGCGTGCCCCGGCCTGACGCGGGCGCCCAGACCAGCTCGGTGTCCTCGCCGCACAGCGGGCAGCCGCTCGCGGTTGGCGCGAGCCAGACGCCGCATCCGGCGCAGCGCTTGATCATCAGCACCCCACCCGCGGCTGCCGCGAAGAACGGCGTGTCACGGGTATCGGGGCGGATCACACCGACGTCCTCGGGTCCGGCCAGGCTCCGCGCGGTCACCCGGTCGTTCCCGCCTGACTCTCGGGTCGCGGACTCTCGGGTCGTGGATGCCCGGGTCGTGCCGGGTCCGCCCTGGCCAGTCGTCGCGTCCGCCGGGCCTAGCTTCCTGGCCGCGTCCCGTGCGCTCCGCCCGCTGCCGGGTTCGCTGCGATGCGGGCTAACCACGAGCGTCCCGTGATGGCCAAGGATTCCGCCGTTCCCGCTGACCAGGATCACGTCCGTGGCCGCCGACTGGCGGTCGCCACCGTCGCCGCGCGCCTGCACGATCGCCTCGGACAACGGCGTGAATCCCCACATGTAGTAGGCGGAGAGCTGGCCTCCGCCGGTGTTCACCGGCAGCGAACCGCCCGGCGCCAGCGCGCCGCTGGCCGCGAACGGACCGCCTTCGCCTTTGGCGCACAACCCGTAGTCCTCCAAAGTCACGAGCACCGTATAGGTGTAGCAGTCGTAGATCTGGCACATCGTGACGTCGGCCGGGCCAACCCCGGCCATGCCCATCGCCGCGCGCCCGGCCTGAACAGCCCCCGTGACCAGCCCGAATTCGCTGCCGTTGGCCATCGGCTGTCCGGGATGGCCCTGGCCCCAGCCCCAGATGTGGACCGGCGGCCTGCGCCCGCTGGCGGCGGTGTCCGCGGACGTCACGATCACCGCGATCGCCCCGTTGGACACGACCGAGCAGTCGAGCAGGTGCAGTGGCTCGGCCACCCACCGCGACCGCTGGTGATCGGCCAGCGTGATCGGATCCCGGTACTGCGCGCGCGGATTCCCGGCCGCCCACTGCCGCTGCGCGACGGCGATCGCGCCGAGATGCTCACTGGTCGTGCCGAACCGCTCCATGTGCCGCCGGGCGGCGAGCGCGTAGTAGACGGTCACGCTGCGGAAACCGTAGCCGGCGGCTAGCCCGCCCAGGCCGTGCCGCTCGAGCGGCCCTGCCGTGCCTGCGGGGCCGCCAGGGCTGCCGAACGCGCTCCCCGCGGGCATTCCCTCACGCAGCGGGGTGTCGGCGAAGACGCAGGCCACGGCCCGCGCCGTGCCAGTGATTACGGCCTGCGCCGCGACCTGGACGGCCGTCGCCGCCGACGCGCCGAAGCTGTTGACCACGGCGAGCAATGCCAGGTCACGCAGCCCGAGCAAGCCGGCCAGGCCGACATCAAGCCCGCCGCTGATGCCGGGGCAGATCAGCAGGCCGTCGACGTCGGACAGCTCCATGCCCGCATCGGCCGCCGCGAGCCGGACCGCGCTTGCGGCCAGCCGCCGCGGGCTCAAGCCGTAGACTCGCCCCAGGCTCGTCATGCCGAGCCCGGTGATCGCCGCGTCGCGCGCCGCCAAGATGCCTCCCCGTGGTCCGCCAGGCCAGAGCGAAGGGCCAGACTTAGCATAATTAACGGGGCCCCCCGGGGACTCGCCAGGCAATCTTCCTGGCAACGCCGATCTATGCCGACGGTGAACGGGCCCGTTCCTGATATTCTGAGACCCCGTGGACCGGCGGCCATCGACCGCCGGCACTGACCACGGGAGCCAACTTGGCGACGTCAGCGCTTACGCCACGACCAGTCCTGACCAGGCACGTCTTCGTGACCGGGGGCGTTGCCTCCAGTCTCGGCAAGGGACTCACCGCATCGAGCCTCGGCCGCTTGCTGAAGGCACGCGGCCTGCGGGTGAGCATGCAGAAGCTCGATCCTTACCTCAATGTCGACCCAGGAACGATGAACCCGTTCCAGCACGGCGAAGTGTTCGTGACCGACGATGGCACGGAGACCGACCTCGATGTCGGGCACTATGAGCGGTTTCTGGACATCCGGCTGCCGGGTTCGTCCAACGTGACGACCGGCCAGATCTACTCGAGCGTGATCGCCAAGGAGCGTCGCGGCGACTACCTTGGCGACACCGTTCAGGTCATCCCGCACATCACAAACGAGATCAAGAGCCGCATCATCGAGATGGGCGGCCCGCAAACTGACGTGGTGATCACCGAGGTCGGCGGCACGGTGGGTGACATCGAATCGCTGCCTTTCCTCGAGGCGATCAGGCAAATCAGGCACGAGATCGGCAGGGACAGGTGCTTTTTCCTGCACGTCTCGCTGCTGCCCTACATCGGGCCGTCTGGCGAGCTGAAGACCAAGCCGACTCAGCACTCGGTCGCGGCGCTGCGCAGCATCGGCATCCAGCCCGACGCGATCGTCTGCCGGTCAGACCGGCCGATCAGCGGCGGGCTTAAGCGGAAGATCAGCCTGATGTGCGACGTCGACGAAGAGGCGGTTGTGTCGGCCCCCGACGCGCCGTCGATCTACGACATTCCTAAGGTGCTGCATTCCGAGGGCCTGGACGCCTACGCGGTCAGACGGCTCGACCTGCCGTTCAGGGACGTCGACTGGACCGACTGGAACGAACTGCTCGCCCGGGTACACCGGCCAGCCAGGAGCGTGACTATCGCGCTTGTCGGCAAGTACATCGACCTGCCCGACGCCTATCTGTCGCCGGCCGAAGCGCTGCGGGCCGGCGGGTTCGGTAATGATGCCAAGGTCAACATTCGCTGGGTGCCGAGCGATGACTGCCAGACACCGGACGGCGCGGCACGGCACCTGGAGGGCGTCGACGGCATCCTCGTGCCGGGGGGCTTCGGCGTCCGCGGCATTGAGGGCAAGATCGGCGCGGTCCGGCACGCCCGCCTGAATAAGATCCCCATCCTCGGACTCTGCCTCGGCCTGCAGTGCATGGCCATCGAGATCGGCAGGGACGTGGCCGACCTGGACGACGCGAACAGCGCGGAGTTCGACCCCCAGACGCCGCACCCGGTCGTCGCCACGATGCCCGATCAGGAGGACGTCGTCGCGGGCGAGCGGGACATGGGTGGCACCATGCGGCTCGGCCTTTACCCGGCCGTGCTGGCGGAGGGCAGCATAGTCAGGAGCCTGTACGACGCTGAGATCGTGCACGAGCGGCACCGGCACAGGTATGAGGTCAACAACTCCTACCGGCCCGCGCTCGAGGCGGCTGGCCTGGTCTGCTCCGGCATGTCGCCCGACGGTCGTCTCGTCGAATTCGTCGAGTTGCCGCGGCATGTGCACCCGTTCTTCGTGGCCACCCAGGCCCATCCTGAGTTCCTGTCCCGGCCCACCAGGCCGCACCCGCTGTTCAGCGGGCTGATCGCGGCCGCGATCGAACGATCGCGGATCAGGCCAGCGGAGCACCCGGTGACTGCGGCCGCCGTAAGCCGCTCGGTCGCGAGCGCATGAACGAGGCGGACCAGGAGTGGCTCTCGGACGTCGCGGAACGCTGGCCGGTCGTGAGCAACGAGAAGCTCGCGGAAGGCACCGTGGTCAGCGTCCGGCGAGATGTGGTCAGGATGCCGGATGGCGAAGAAGTCGGCCGTGAGGTTGTCGAGCACCCAGGCGCAGTCGGCATCCTGGCCATGGACGAGGCGGGGCAGGTGCTGCTGATCCGCCAGTACCGGCATCCGGTCGGCAGGCAGCTGTGGGAGATACCGGCCGGCCTGCGCGATGTTGCGGGAGAGCCGCCGCTGGCAACAGCCCAACGCGAACTGCTTGAAGAGGCCGGCTACCTGGCCGCAGACTGGCAGGTGCTTGCTGACTTCTTCACCTCCCCAGGAATCACCAGCGAGCGGCTGCGGGTTTACCTGGCGCGCGGTCTCACTAGCGTTCCTGATGCTGAGCGTCAGTACGTTCCCAATCACGAGGAGGCTCATCTGAGGATCGAGTGGGCACCTCTCGATGTGGTGGTCTCCCGAATACTTGCCGGGAACCTGCACAACGGCGTGATGATGATCGGCGTGCTCGCCGCGTTCGCGGCGAGACAGGACGGATTCGCGACGCTGCGCGGACCCGACCACAAGGAGGACTGAAGACATGAAGGTCGGCGTTCCTAAGGAAATCAAGAATCACGAATATCGGGTGGCCATCACTCCCGCAGGCGTGCACGAGTTCGTCAGGAACAGGCACGAGGTCTTCATTGAGGCAGGCGCCGGCATCGGCTCGTCGATCCCGGATGAGGACTTCGTCGCGGCCGGTGCGCAGATGCTGCCGACGGCCGACGAGGTCTGGCAGAGCGGAGACCTGATCCTGAAGGTGAAGGAGCCGGTCGCCGAGGAATTTCACCGGATGCGCAAGGACCAGGTCCTCTTCACCTACCTGCACCTGGCGGCCTCGAAGGTAACGACGGACGCGCTGCTTGACTCTGGCATCACCGCGATCGCGTATGAGACGGTCCAAGCGCCAGACGGCACACTGCCGCTGCTCGCCCCGATGTCGGAGGTGGCGGGCCGGATGGCGCCCCAGGTGGGCGCGCATCACCTGCAGCGTGACGGCGGTGGCAGGGGCGTCCTGATGGGCGGCGTCTCAGGGGTGTACGCGGCCAAGGTGGTCGTGCTCGGGGCGGGCGTCTCGGGCATGAACGCGGCGGCGATCGCGCTCGGGATGCAGGCTGAGGTGCTGCTCGTCGACAAGAACGTGGCCAGGCTGAGATTCGCCGATGCGATCCATCAGGGGCATTGCCAGACAGTCGCCTCCAACGCTTATGAAGTCGAGCGCGCGGTCATTGACGCGGACCTGGTGATCGGCGCCGTGCTGGTGCCGGGCGCCAAGGCGCCGATGCTGATCAGCAACGAGCTGGTCGCGAGGATGAAGCCGGGCTCGGTGCTCGTCGACATCTCCATTGATCAGGGCGGCTGCTTCGAGGATTCCAGGCCGACGACGCACGCCAATCCGACCTACGAGGTGCACGAGTCCGTGTTCTACTGCGTGGCCAACATGCCGGGTGCGGTGCCGCACACCTCGACGTACGCGCTCACCAACGTGACGCTGCCCTATGCCATCGAGATCGCGAACCGCGGC
>DASWGE010000278.1:0-2442 GCA_036393895.1 Streptosporangiaceae bacterium
CCGCGGGCTTCGACAGCTTCTACGTTCCCGAGCACACCCACATCCCGGTGAAGCGGGAGGCGCCGCATCCGCGGACCGGCACCAGCCAGCTGCCCGACGACCGTTACATGCGCACTCTTGACCCCTGGGTATCGCTGAGCATGGCCGCCGCAGTCACCTCCACCATCAGGCTCGGTACCGCCGTGGCGCTGCCCAGCCAGCATGACCCCATTGCCCTCGCCAAGACGATTGCCTCCCTCGACCACCTGTCCGGCGGGCGGGTCACGCTCGGCGTGGGCTTCGGCTGGAACATCGACGAGCTGACCGATCACGGCGTCGCCGCGGCCAGCCGGCGGGCCGTGCTGCGTGAATACCTCGAGGCCATGCAGGCGCTATGGTCGAAGACCGAAGCCAGTTACCAGGGCCGCTTCGTCCGGTTCGGCCGCTCGTGGGCCTGGCCGAAGCCCGTGCAGCAGCCGCGGATGCCGATCCTGCTCGGCGCCGGCGGCACCGAACGGACCTTCGCCTGGATCGCGAGGTCGGCCGACGGTTGGCTGACCACGCCGGCGGAGACCGACCTGGAGCGGAAGATCAGCCTCCTAGCCGCAGCCTGGCGGGACGCCGGTCGCGCTGGCGCACCGCAGGTCGCCGCCCTCGCCGGCAAGCCGGAACCGGACGCGCTCGCCCGGTGGCACGCGGCAGGCGTGACCGAGACGCTGTTCGGGATGCCGGATCGGGCCGAGGACGAGGTCGTCGCCTACCTCGGCAGGCTGGCCGGCAAGCTGGGCCTGCCTGCCCGGGAGGCACCGTGATTCGACCGTTAACCCATTCCGGGCAATAACAAGACCCACGGGCGACCCGACGAGGAGATCATCTGACGCGCGGCCCAAACAGCGCGCGCGAGCCGCTATGCGCCCCGCGTCTGCTGCATGGCCTTCGCCATCTTCGGCATCTGGCTCATCTCCTTCGCATCGATGCCCGCGGATGAGCTTCGACAGTAGGTTCTAGCCGACTGGCTGGTTAGGAGGCGTTAGCGCTACCGTCCGCGGCTCAGGCAGTCGCGGTGAGGGCGATTCTCTCCTCGGGGAGCAGGCCGTGCTGCACGGCGAACATCGCCGCCGCGGCGCGATTGGAGGCCGAAATCTTGGCGTAGATGTGCTCGACATGGTTGCCAGTGGTCTTCGGTGTGATCACGAGGCGCTCGGCGATCTGCTTGTTCGACATGCCGCGCGCGAGCAAGACCAGCACCTCAATCTCGCGGACCGTCAGCCCGGCCAGCCCTTCCCGGCGCCGAGGCTGCCTGTGACCGGCCGCCTCGAGCACCGCCCCGACCGCCTCGGCATCCAGCTTGCCTGCCCGAACGCAAGCGCGCATCTCCGTGATCGCCTCGTCGGCCGATCTGGCCGGGCGATGCGGCCGCGGCTCGCGCATCGACTGGTAAGCGTCCGCCGCCCCGAGAAGCCGCGCAGGCCTGGAGATAGAGCCGCCGGACAGGCCGCGCGGGTACCCGCTTCCGTCGAGCCGCTCGCGGTGCTGAACGGCGATGTCGCCGAGCGGCCGCAGCGCCGCTGACTGGTGCAGCATCCGCTCGGACAGATACGGGTACATCCGCACCCGTTCCCACTCGCCGGCGCTGAGCGGGCCCGGCTTGTCCCAGATCGAGTTCGAAACTCCAAGCCGCCCGAACCCGTGCACCAGCCCAGCCTGCCGCAGGAGCTGGACATCACCAGGTGGCAACCCTTGCCGCGCAGCCGCCTCGCCAGCCAATTCGGCGACGGCAACCGAGTGGCCGAGGGTGTAGGGCGACTTGAGGTCGATGAAACCGGCGATTGCAGAGAGCGCGGCATCCAGCTGATCGGCGGTAAGCTCAACCGCCAGCGCGGGTTCGGCCGCGATCACGGTCTCCCAGACTGGCACGGCATCCAGCCCGCCCAGCACCGCGGCAGGGCGCGTGCACAGAAGCTCGCACAGCGCGGGATCGAACTGCTTGCCTAGCTGCCTTCGTGCCAGCACCGTGGCCGCGTTGACTCCTCCTACGCGATGGGCAACCTCAATGAACTCGGCAAGCTGCGCGATCCTCGCCGGAACTGGTACCGCGGGGCCCTTCAGGTTCCCTGGCCAGCCTTTGCCGTCCCATTGCTCATACGCCGCTCCAATGGAATCGCATACCTGCTCGGGAAGCTGAAGTTGCTCGGCGAGCCTCCGGGCCAGGCTCGCATGCTGGGAGATCATGCCTTCGAGCTCGCGATGTCCGGAAAAGGCGAACTCCAGGCCCACGCGGAACCGGTGCAGCGGCGGATTGCCCGCACCGACCAGCCGCATGGCCGCCAGGACCGCTCGGAGGCTGCCCAGGTCATGACGGTACTTGCCGGACTTGAGCGCGATGTCGTCGCCGAACCATTTGGCCTGCTCGTGCGCGTCCGAATGACAGCCGACGTTGACAAGCAGAGCCGTGTAGTAGAC
>DASWGE010000279.1:0-5986 GCA_036393895.1 Streptosporangiaceae bacterium
TTGTTCATCCATCGGCCGCCGGTGTCGCGGCCGCTAGCTTCATGGCCTCATCGATCAGCCGCTCGACGATCTGAGACTCGGGAACGGTGGCGATCACCTCGCCGCGCACGAAGATCTGGCCCTTGCCGTTGCCCGATGCGACGCCCAGGTCAGCCTCCCTGGCCTCGCCTGGACCATTGACGACGCAGCCCATCACCGCGACGCGGAGCGGGACGTCCAGGCCGTCCAAGGCGGCAGTCACCTGGTCGGCGAGGGTGTAGACGTCAACCTGGGCACGGCCGCAGGACGGGCAGGACACGATCTCCAGCCCTCGGTCGCGCAGGCCAAGCGACTCCAGGATGGCGGCGCCGACCTTGACTTCCTCCACCGGCGGTGCGGACAGCGATACCCGAATGGTGTCCCCGATGCCCTCGGCGAGCAGCGCGCCAAACGCCACGGAGGACTTGATCGTGCCCTGGAAAGCCGGTCCCGCCTCGGTGACGCCGAGATGCAGGGGGTAGTCGCATTGCTGCGCGAGCAGCCGGTATGCCTTGATCATCACGACTGGGTCGTGGTGTTTCACCGAGATCTTGATGTCGCGGAAGCCGTGCTCCTCGAACAGCGAGCACTCCCACAGCGCTGACTCTGCCAGCGCCTCGGGCGTAGCCTTGCCGTACTTGGCCAGGAGGCGCTTGTCCAGCGAGCCGGCGTTGACGCCGATCCTGATCGGTACCTGGGCGTCGGCAGCTGCCCTGGCGATCTCCCCGACCTTGTCGTCGAACTGCTTGATGTTCCCCGGGTTCACCCGGACCGCGCCGCACCCGGCGTCGATCGCGGCGAAGACATACTTCGGCTGGAAGTGAATGTCGGCGATCACCGGGATCTGCGACTTCCTGGCAATAGCGGGCAGCGCGTCGGCGTCATCCTGCGAGGGAACGGCAACCCTGACTATCTGGCATCCCGTCGCGGTCAGCTCGGCGATCTGCTGCAGCGTGGCGTTGACATCGGCGGTCAGGGTCGTCGTCATCGACTGCACGGATACGGGGGCGCCGCCGCCAACAGCGACGGCGTGCTTGCCCTTGCCCACCATAATCTGCCTGGAGACCCGCCGAGGCGCCAGCGGTGCGGGCGGCAGCTCAGGCAGGCCTAGGTTGACGGTCATCGGACTCCTCGTTCCGGTCACTGGCTCAGGGACAGCGGGTTGATGATGTCGGCGGCGATCAGCAGCAGGCCGAACGCGACGATCAGCGCGAAGACCCCAACGCTCACCGGGATCAGCCGCTTGATGTCGACCTGGCCGGGATCAGGCCTGCGGAAAAGCCTGGCGATCCAGGCGCGCCCGCGCTCAAACAGCACGACGGCCAGGTGGCCGCCGTCCAAGGGCAGCAGCGGCAGCATGTTGAATATCCCGACGAAGATATTCACCTCGATGACGATGAGCAGGACCACCGAGACCTTCTGCTGCCAGCCGATATTCGCAGCGACCACGTCTCCGGTGATGTTGGCGGCGCCGACCATGCTGCTGACCTGGGCGCCAGGCGTGGTCGCCCGGTTCTTGGAGAACAGGTAGGGGATGGCTTTCGGTATCCGGCCCAGCGCGGTGACTGACTGGGACGTGATGCTCCCGAACTGCGATCCGGCGTACGACACCGCATGGAGCAGGCCGGCCCGGTGGTAGACCACGATCGGCGCGACGCCGAGGAACGCGCCCTTCCGCCAGCTCACGCTGGCCAGGCTGACGTTCTTGGTGATCTGCCGGCCGCCACGTTCAATCGTGAACCGCACAGGGGAACCTGCGGGGTGTGCCTTGATCGCGGCGCCGATCTGGGTCCAGTTGCGCACCGGTCGCCCGGCGACGGCGACGATCTTGTCGCCGGACCGCAAGCCAGCCAGCGCCGCCGGAGACCGCGGGTCGCCCTGTGCGCACGGGGCCTGCCGCCCGGCCGGAACGCAGCGCAGCACGCTGACCGTGGGCCCGGACTGGTCGGCGATTCCCACGCCGACAGCGAGAATCCAGAGCAGGACGAACGCGATCAGGAAATGCATGAACGAACCGGCGAACAGCACGATCGCGCGCTGCCACCCAGGCTTGGCACGGAACGAGCGCGGCTCTTCGGCTGGGTCCACATCGTCGATGCTGGTCATTCCCGTGATCTTGACGAAACCGCCGAGCGGGAGCGCCTTGATGCCGTACTCGGTCTCGCCTCGCCGCCTCGACCACAGCGTCGACCCGAAGCCCACGAAGAACTGCGTCGCCTTCATGCCGAAGGCCTTGGCGGTCAGGAGATGCCCGGCCTCGTGCAGCATGACGGAGACCAGCAAGGCGACCACGAAAATGAGCACGCCAATCAGGAAGCTCATCGTGCCGATTCTCCCTCCCGGCTAGGTGCGCGCGCCACGCCGGGCCGCTCTCGGCGCCTGATCACCTGACCCCCGCCTGCGTGAGCTCACGCGCCCGCCGGCGTGCCCAGTCGTCAGCCGCGAGCACGTCATCCAGCCCTGCGATCCGATCGCCGGAACCGCCGTGTTCCGAGACTACCCGGGCAACGGTGTCGACGATGCCCGAGAAAGGGATGCGGCCTTCCGTGAACGCCGCCACGCACTCCTCGTTGGCCGCGTTAAAAACCGCCGGCGTGGTGCCCGCCGCCTTGGCGGCCGACCTGGCGAGGGCTACGGCCGGGAATGCCCCGGCATCCAGTGGCTCGAAGGTCCACGAATGCGCGCTCGTCCAGTCGACCGGGCTCGCTGCGCCCGCCACCCGCTCCGGCCATGCCAGCGCGTGCGCGATGGGAATCCGCATGTCCGGCGGGCTCGCCTGGGCGATCGTAGATCCGTCGGTAAATTCCACCATGGAGTGAATGACCGACTGGCGGTGCACGACGACCTCGATGTCATCAAGTCCTATTCCGAACAGAAGGTGGGCCTCGATGACTTCGAGGCCCTTATTGACCAGCGTGGCCGAGTTGATGGTGATGACCGGACCCATGTTCCAGGTCGGGTGTGCCAGTGCCTGCGCCGGGGTCGCGCTGGCCATTTGCTCCCGCGTCCAGTGCAGGAACGGGCCGCCGCTGGCGGTCAGGACCAGCTTGCGCACCTCGGCTGAGCGGCCGCTGCGCAGGCACTGGGCGATCGCCGAGTGCTCGGAGTCAACCGGAACGATTTGGCCGGGAGCCGCCCGCTCGGTCACCAGGCGACCGCCCATGATCAGCGACTCCTTGTTGGCTAGCGCCAGCAAGCGCCCTGCATCGAGCGCGGCCAGCGTCGCGGCGAGCCCGACCGCGCCCGTGACGGCGTTCAGCACGACATCAGACGGCCAGGCCGCGACCTCGGCGACAGCGGCTGGCCCGGCAAGCACCTTCGGGACGGGCTGGCGGGATTCGCGAGCCCGTGCCTGGAGCGCGTCGTTGAGCGCGGGGGCCGCGCGCTCGCTGGCGACAGCCACTACCTCGACGCCGAATTCCAGCGCCTGGCTTGCCAGCAGGTCAGGCTTACCGCCGCCGGCGGCAAGCGCAATCAGGCGGAACCGGTCGGGATTCCGCCGCACGATGTCAGCGGCCTGCGTGCCGATGGACCCGGTCGATCCGAGCAGCACGACGTCACGCTCGCGGCCGAGTGACGCAAGACCCATGTTGCCATTGTCACTGCCCGCGCCGGGAACCGCGAACGCAGCCCGGCCGCAAGGTGACCATCACGTCAGATCCGAACCCGCGGCCAGCTACCGTCGCCGGACACCGAGGCCGGACCCTGATGCCAGAGCACTGGCCGGTCTGCGCTTAGCTAGAGTGGTGATCTGTGACTACCCCCGACCCGCATCGCCCGCATGACAGCGACCGCCCCCTCTGAGCGCTGGCTCGAGCTCGCGCCCGGGCTGGCCCGGATGCCCGGCGACGAGGGCGAGGCTGAGCTCGCGAGCTGGCGCCAGCGCCCGGCTGCCCACCAGCCTGACTGGCCGGATCCCGGCCGTCTCGCCGCCGTGACCGCTCAGCTCAGGCAGCTGCCCCCGCTCGTCTTCGCCGGCGAGTGTGACCAGCTGACCGAGCGGCTTGCCGCCGTCGCGCGGGGCGAGGCGTTCTTGCTCCAGGGCGGCGACTGCGCGGAGACATTCGCCGGATCGACCGCCGCGGCGGTCCGGGCCAAGCTGCAAACCCTGCTGCAGATGGCGGTCGTGCTCACCTACGGGGCCAGCGTGCCGGTCGTCAAGATCGGCCGGTTGGCAGGCCAGTTCGCCAAGCCGCGGTCCATGGCGACCGAGATCAGGGACGGCGTCGAGCTGCCCGCGTACCGGGGCGATGCGGTGAACGGCCTGGAGTTCTCCGCGCAGGCCAGGACGCCCGATCCTGGCCGGCTCCTGAGCGCCTACCACAGCTCGGCCGTGACGCTGAACCTGTGCCGGGCCTTCACCACGGGCGGTTACGCGGATCTGCATCAAGTCCACGCCTGGAACCAGGACTTCGTCGCCGATAGCCCGGCTGGCCGGCGGTACGAACGGCTGGCCGGCGAGATCGACCGGGCGCTCAGCTTCATGCGGGCCTGCGGCGCCGACCCCCAGGAACTGCGCACAGTCGAGCTCTACTCCAGCCACGAGGCCCTGCTGCTGGACTACGAGCACGCGCTGACCAGGCTGGACTCGCGGACCGGCCTGGCCTACGACACGTCGGCGCACTTCCTGTGGATCGGCGAGCGGACAAGGGCGACCGACGGCGCACACGTCGAGTTCGCGCGTTCGATCAGCAACCCGATCGGGGTGAAGGTGGGCCCAGATGCCACCGCCGCAGACCTGCTCGCGCTGACGGCCGCGCTCAATCCCGGCCGCCAGCCCGGCAGGCTCACGCTGATCACCAGGATGGGCGCCGGCCGGATCCGCGACGTCCTGCCCGGCCTTGTCCGCGCGGTCGCCGAAGATGGCGGCCCAGTCGCGTGGGTCTGCGACCCGATGCACGGCAACACCTTCGACGCGCCGAGCGGCCACAAGACCAGGCGGTTCGACGACGTGCTTGCTGAGCTGCACGCCTTCTTCGATGTGCACCGCTCGGCCGGAACACACCCGGGCGGCATTCACATCGAGTTCACCGGCGACAACGTCACCGAATGCGTCGGCGGGAGTTACGAGATCGTCGCCGACGACCTGCATCAGCGCTATGAGACGGCCTGTGACCCCCGGCTTAACCGCAGCCAGGCGCTCGACCTGGCCTTCACCGTGGCCGACAGCTACCGCCACCAGTAGCCCGCCCACGCCCTTTTCGGCGTGGAAGTCAGATTGTAATCTGTCGGCTTGGGAGTCAGATTGGCGCCGCTGGCTCCCAGTCGGGGCGGAGCGGCATGCCGGACTGGCCGTGGGGGGCTAGCTTGACGCCTAGTATCTGGTGCAGCTGGATCTGGTTGCGGTCGAACCCCAGCCGCGACCCGGCCATATAGAGCCTCCAGACCCGGGCGGTAGCCTCACCGACCTCGGCAACGGCCTCCTCCCAGTGCTCGTCAAGGTTGGCGCACCAGGCGGCAAGGGTGAGCGCGTAGTGCTCCCGCAGGTTCTCCGAGTGCCTGACCTCGAAGCCGGCATCGTGCAGCTGGGAGACCAGGTATCCGGGGCCTTCCAGCTCGCCGTCGGGGAAGACGTACCGGTAGATGAACCCATCGGTGACCCGCGCGGGCCCGCGGTTGTCCGGCCTGGTGATGCAGTGATTCAGCAACCGGCCGCCCGGATTGAGCTTGCCGTAAAGGAAACTGAAGTAGCCGGGAAGCTGCGCCTTGCCGATGTGCTCGGTCAGCCCGATCGAGCTGACCGCGTCGAAGCCGGTCTCGGTGACCTCGCGGTAGTCCAGATGCCGCACCTCGGCGAGGTCCTCAAGGCCCGCCTCCTTGATCGCCCGCTGGGCCCACAGGGCCTGCTGCTCGGACAGCGTGACGCCAAGCGCTCGCACGCGGTAGTTGCGTGCCGCGTGCATGACCATGCCGCCCCAGCCGCAGCCCACGTCGAGCAGCCGCATCCCGGGCGCCAGCCCGATCTTCC
>DASWGE010000280.1:0-9180 GCA_036393895.1 Streptosporangiaceae bacterium
GAAGAAATCCAAGGCCGCTTCTGGCCACCCCTGGAAGGACATCGCCTATCCTCCTCCCCGCCCGGTTCCCCGGTCAGATCACCCGGGCTCGGCCAGCCTATCGATCGGCACCGTCAACGTCGCCGCCGGCGATCATGACCATTTCAGGCGGGCGCGCCAGTCAGGCTGGCCCGACTGACGGCAGGCCGCCGGCCAGATCGGGGGCAGAGCGTCGTTTCGGAATGAGTCGCAGGGAACCTGCGCTCGACGGCGCTCAGAATACGTCTGGTCTGGCGGGCAGCTGAGACACTCGGATCTCATGTGAACTGGCCGTGAGCGGGTCGGGTCTCACGTCTCAGCCGATGCTCGTCAGGTGAGACACCTGGCTAACTGCAGCGCGTGTCGCGCTGCCGTCAGTGAAGACTTCGCGATTAGTGCGCCTGGCGGCGCTGCAGCTGGCTCGGATCGGTCGTGCACGCCGCATCTCTCGCCTCGATGCGGTCCCGGAGCTTGCTCACCGCCTTGACCATGACATCGGCGGCTGCCTCGGGAGTCCGGGCGTATCCCGCCTCCGCGAGCGCTTCGACCAATCCCGCCGCGAACTCGGACGCCTCGGGCAGCGGATTCGCGATCTGGGTTTGCGCGTCCGCATTTAGCAGCATGCTGGCCGACGCGACGGCCTGCCGCGCCCGGGCGAGCTGGCTAGCGAGTTCGGGATCGGTGATCTCCGACGGCTCGCGGATCCGGCGGGCACGGTCCATGTCCACGTAGAAGCCGCGCCGCTTGAGACGGTCCGCCTCCTCCGCGGGCGCGGCCAGCGGGCATATGACCCGCGCCACCTCGGCGGCGGGCATGGCACCGAGCCTGGGTCCGATAGCCCCGAACGGCACCACGGCGAGCAGCAGCCCGCCGACCTGCTTGAGCTGGTGCCACCCAAGGAGCCGGCCCACGGGGGCATGCGCCCTCAGCCTCTTGGGCGTCATTGCCAGCGCGGTCAGGCTGGCGGCCTTTCCGCACTCTTCGACCGCGAGCGCCACTAGGGAGTACGCCCGCGCCGTCCGGCCCGCCCCGGCCAGCAACTCCGCGTCCTGCAGCAGGCCCTGCGCATTCCTCGCCGCCGCGATGGCGCACGCGGCAAGCTCAGGTCCCGTCGCCGCTTTGACGGCCCGAAGATCCACACTGCCAGCCTAGTCAGCGCTCCCGCCCAGAGATCATCTAACTGTGGCCGCTGGGGGACCGCTCGACGGCCTTTGGCGGGCAGCTCAGGCGGCTCGGTAACTGAGACACCGCCAGCGTCGCCGTGAGGAGCGCGCATGGCCGGATGAGCTGGGCGATGAATGGCGTCGGCGTTACGCGCATCAGGCCCGAAATAGGGCGATTCATGTCCTGTGCCATCGCATCTGAGCCCCCAAGAGAACTGCTGTTCCCGGGGTGCCTCAGTTTAGGTGGCGGTTCGGGCCATCGTGTGCCCCTCTCTCTTCGATCCGCATCGTCAACGTCGCCGCCCGCGATCGTGACCATTTCAGCCGGGCGCGCCAGTCAGGCGGGCCCGACTGACGGCAGGCCGGCGGCCAGATCGGGGGCAGAGCGTGGTTTCGGAATGACCCGGCTGGGAAAACACGCTTATGGATTGAACGCCTGCACTCCTGGCGCTCCTAACATGTCGGGAAAGCCGGTCATGCAATGTCCGCTGGCCCAGGGGACACCCTGCTCGGAACCGTCGGCCGAGTAACCGTCTCGATCCCGGCGGACGGGCCAGGCGAGGTTCTTCTCCCGGTCCGGGGCGGCAGTGAGGCGTTCGCCGCTTGGTCAGACGAGCCGATCCCGAGGCACAGCCGAATCGTGGTCGTCGACTGCATATCGGCGCGCTCCGTCTTCGTCACGCCTGTGTTAGGCGGGCCACAACGAGGTGACCCGCATTCTCATCCCCCGCAGGAGTAGTCATGTTCTTCTGGCGTGTTCCCGCGCCAAACGAGGCGCTGCTGATCTCTGGTTCGAAACGGCGGCGTGAAGCCACCCAGTTCCGGATCGTGACGGGCCACGGCAGCTTCGTTCTGCCGGTGAAGCAAAAGGCCAGAGTTCTCTCCCTGGCTCTGCAAGAGGCAGAGATCGTCGAGGACTGCATCACCAACCAGGGCATCAGGCTGAACGTCCGGGCCGTCGCGGCCTTCAAGATCGGCGACGACTCTGCATCGATCGCGAACGCCGCCCGCCGGTTCCTGTCTGAGCAGGACCGGATGGAGGTTCTGGTGGGCCGGGTATTCGCCGGCCACCTGCGCTCGATCGTCGGCGGGCTCACCGTCGAGCAGATCATCAGGGAGCGCGACCGGGTCGCTCAGGAGGTCAAGGACGGCAGCCACGCCGAGATGGAGAAGCTCGGCATCGTCGTCGATGCCCTGGAGATCCAGGAAATCGAGGACGCGACGGGTTACATCAATCACCTCGCTGCTCCGCATGCCGCGGCGGTTGCCAGCCAGGCCAGGATCGCCCAGGCGCAGGCCGACCAGGAAGCCTCTCAGCGGGAGCTGGAGGTGGCGGCGATGAAGGCCCAGTACCAGCGGGACACCGAGATCAGGAAGGCCGGCTTCCTGGCCGAGACCGAGCAGGCCAAGGCCCAGGCGGCGCAGGCCGGGCCGCTGGCCGAGGCCAAGGCATCGCAGGAGGTCATCGAGCAGCAGACCGCGCTAGCCCAGCGCGAGGCCAACCTGGCCGCCCAGCGGCTTGAGGCAGCGGTCAGGCGGCCCGCGGACGCCGAGGCCTATCGCAAGCGGACGATCGCCGAGGCCAACAGGGATGAAGCAAAGCTCGGCGCCGAGGCTGAGGCATTCAGGAAACGAGCTCTCGCCGCCGCGGACCGGGACCAGGCCAAGCTCGCTGCCGAGGCCGAGGCGTTCAGGAACACGACGCTGGCCGACGCGGACGCGCAGGCCGCGCGGGTGCGGGCGGATGCCGCGGCCCATGCCGAGCGGGCGACGGCCGAGGGTCAGGCCGACGCCAACAACGCGCGAGCCGCCTCGTTGCGAGAAGGAAACCAGGAGCTCATCGCCGCGAACCGGATCATCGAGCAGCTGCCAGAGCTGGTTGAGGCGGCGGCGCGCGGCATAGCCGGATCCAACCTGACCGTCCTGAACGGCGCGGCCGGCGTCAACGAGGTGCTCGCCGGGCTGGTCGGGCAGGGCATGGCAGTCCTCGACCTGCTGCGCACGTCGACCTCGGCAGCCGCGGCAGGTTCTCAGGCGCACGCTGCGGCAGTCGGGACCAAGGAGCCGATCCCGGCTCATCTCATCGATGGACAGGCGGCCCGGGACACCTGACACGGGCGCCGCGCCGCGCAGCCCCGCCGTGCAGCAAAGGTCCGGCCGACTGGAGAACCAGCCGGCCGGACTATCCGGGGGGCCGTCGGTGACCGCTTCCGGCGCCCCCGAACCCTGAATGTCAAGCGCCCACCATCACCTTTGGCGGCTTCGGCGGTGTTCCTGACTTCTTGAACATCTGATGCCCGTTAAACGCCTACAGGTAGGTGTCAGTTCCGGCATTGTTGAGGTGCAGGGCGGAGCAGCCGTGGTACTTGGCCGCGACTACCCGCCCGCTACGCAGCGCTTCCCGGCGGCCGCGACCTGGGCTTGCCCGGCCGCGGATCGCGCCGCGCGGCCAGCACCAGGCTCGCGAGCACGACGACAGCGCCGAGGCTGCCGAGTGCCCAGGTGATCGCGGAAGGCCCTGATGCCGCCGGGCCGCGGGCGTGTGCCCGTGCCGCGAGCCGCCTGACATGCGCGGCAGTGCCCACCCTGTCGTGCGAGCCCGCGGTCGCGGCAGGCAGCTTGACGGCCGGGTTCGCCGGCGGCAACCCCCTCGCCACTAGGTAGCCGATGGAGTTAGGCGCCGCGCGCGGCAGCGAGGAGTAAGGATTCCGCAGCGGCGCCTGAGGTGCCACCAGCAGCCGCCTGCTGATGACGCGCGGCCGGCCCCGCCCGGCGGCAACTGACAACCGC
The DNA here is from genome assembly GCA_036393895.1 of Streptosporangiaceae bacterium. Lineage (GTDB taxonomy): Bacteria > Actinomycetota > Actinomycetes > Streptosporangiales > Streptosporangiaceae > Chersky-822. The sequence continues at coordinate 3,972 of DASWGE010000280.1, forward strand.
AGCGTGTAGCGCCCGCCGACCTGGTAGACGTGCCGCACCGTGCGGCCCGTACCGCTCTGGCCGTCCCCGAAGCCCCAGCTAAAGCGAAGCCGCGCCAGAGGCCGGCCTGGATCGTAAGCCGCGCCGGCCGTGAAGGTCGCCGGGCGTCCCGGCGAAATCACGCCGAGATCGCCGATCGCGGCGACCGGACGGCCGTCCGGCCTGGCCAGGCCGAGTACCGCAGGCTGGCTGAGCAGCCAGGTGGTGAGCATCCCGGGCAGGCTCAGCGCGAGCTCGAGCGCATGACTCGGCTCCAGCCCGCCATCGGCGTAGGTGTTCATCAGCGCGACGGTGTCCTGCGGCCGGTCATACGGGTAGGAGCCGGCAGGCGGATGGCGCTCGTAGTAGCTCGCGTTGCCGACGAACGTCGCGCTGCGGACGCCAGCGGCGGTGAACGGAACCTGGTCGCTGCTGCCGAGCGTGTCGCTCAGCACGTGCACGTTCCCGAGCTGGCTCGGGGTAAAGACGGGCTGCCACACGTCGGCGCCGGACCGGCTGTGATAGGTGAGCATCTGATCGCCCGTCGCCCGATACCGCTGGAACGAGGCGGCGACGGCGGTGCGCACCAGCGACCTGAGCTGAAGCAGGCTGGCCCGCTGGCGCGGCGACGGCGTGTAGTGCGGGTACACCTTATTGCCTGACAGCGGAGACAGGTAGGCGAAGAGCGGCATCAGCGGGTTCGCCGACTTGCCGAGATAACGCAGCGGATAGGCAATGCCGTTTTGCTCCTCATTGATCATGAGGGAGATATTCCTCAGGTCGTTGCGCGCGATCTGGCTGACATATTCATAGGATCCGAATAGTCCTTGCTCCTCCGCGTCGAAAATGATGAACCGGAGGGTCCTGGCTGGATAGAGATGATGCTCGCTCCAGAACGCAGCCATCGACTTCGCCACTCCCAGCTCTATCGCGCAGCCGCTGCCGTCGTCGTAGGCCGACTGGGTCGAGTCGGCCTCGCCGTCGTAATGACAGCCGATCACAACTTCCTGCGACGGGGTGGCCAGTCCGGGCACGGTGACCTCGACATCCGCCGCTGGGGCGGTGGCCGGCCGGCCGACCCAGCCCCTGACCGGGAACCGGTAAACGTGCGCCTGCGCACCGAACCGCCCCAGCAGCCGCAGCATCTGCTGTTTCCAGTACCCGGCGAAGCCTGAGTGCCCGGCTGAGCCGGCGCGGTAGCCGGCCTCCCGGTGCTGAAATCGCGTGGCAAGGTAGTCGAGCTGAGAGTAGATAAAGGCCGGTTTGATGCCGGGCGTCGCGCTGCCCTGCGGCTGCGCGGTTACCGCGTGCCGCACCCCGGCGCTCGCGCCGCCTGATGCGGGCGGGACGGCGGCCAGCGCGAGCCCCAGGCAGCTCAGCGCGAGCAGCCCAGAGGATCTCGTTATTCGCCGCAGCATTTGTCAGGCGTGCTGCCCGCATAGCTATAACCGCAAAAGCCAAGATTCATAACTTGAACGTAAGCTTTCAAAGCCGGTCGGGCTAGCTGGCTATTTGCCGGTTGGGCAACGGCCAGGTCACAATTCGGTGGCAGACGATACCGGGGCCGGCCCGGTCAGGGGGCCGGTCGCCGTCGGCGCCCCTGCGGGCTGGCTGCTCGCTGCGACGCGTGGCCTGGCGGCGAGCATGGCGGCTGCGACCAGGCCGGCGCCGGTGAACAGCGCAACGATCAGAGCCAGACCATGGCGGAACGTGCCCACCGGATCACCGGGCACCATGTGCGACAGGATCGCCACCAGAGCCGCGACCCCGAGCACCGTGCCGATTTGACGTGCCATGTTGAGGATCCCGCTGCCGGTGCCGAACCGGGCTGCGGGAAGCGATGCGCTGCCGGCCCCGAGCAGGGCGGGAATCGTCAGGCCGACGCCGGCGCCGCCCAGCAGCTGGGAGGGCAGCAAATGGGTCACGTAGGCAGGCGCGGCCTGGATCCTGGCGTACCACAGCAGCATCGCTGCGGCGTTGACCAGGCAGCCGATGACCGCCACCCGGCCTGGCCCGCCGATCCTCACCGCCAGTGGGGCGACGATCCTGGCGAAGGGCAGCACCATCAGCGGCCCCGGAGCGATGGCCAGGCCAGCCTGGACGGCCGAGTAATGCCACACGCCCGTGAGGAACTCAACGAAGTTCAGCACGAAGGCGCCGAAGGCCGCGTAGTAGAGGATCGACGCGGCGAACGCTCCGCTGAACGTGCGCGACCGCAGCAGGCCGAGCTCGATGACCGGGGAGTGGTGTGCGCGCGAGCGGAGCACCATGGCCGCGCCGCAGCCGAGCGCCCCGGCGAGGGTTCCCAGGAAAGCAGCCGAGCCCCAGCCCCAGACGGGCGCCTTGACCAAGGCAAGCGCGATCAGGCCCACGCATGCGGCCAGCAATGCGGCCCCGGCGACATCCGGCCTTCCCGCAGCGCGCTCGTCTCTGCTCTCGGGTACAACCCTGGCGGCGAGCGTCAGGGCGGCCACGCCGATGGGCAGGTTGATCCAGAACACCCAGCGCCAGTTGAGCTGGACGAGGCTGCCCCCGATCACCGGACCGAGCGCCGCACCGAGCGCGCCGAATGCTGACCAGGTGCCGATCGCGGCCGCCCTGGCGCTGGCCGGGACCGAGGCGAGCAGCAGCGACAGCGACGCAGGAACCATCAGGCCCGCGCCGCACGCCTGGATGATCCGGGCCGCGATCAGCGCGGCCACGCCGGGCGCCAAGCCGCAGAGCAGCGAGCCGATGCTGAACGCGGCCAGGCCGATGGTGAAGACCCGGCGCCGGCCGATCCGGTCGGCCCACCGGCCAGCGGGCACGAGGACGGCCGCGAAGACGATGGTGTAACCGTTCAGCACCCAGGACAGCGAGCTGAGTGTCGTCCCGGCGTAATCCCTGCCGATGTAGGGAAACGCGAGGTTGACGATGAACAGGTCAAGGCTCGACATGAACACGGCCAGCGCCAGCACGCCGACGATCACGCTGACCTTGCGTCCAGGCCGGTCATCCGCGGGCTCGCTGGTGCCAGCCCGCCCTGCGCCGGCCGGCGGCCTGGCGAGCTTGACCGTTTCCCGCGAAGCCGCGGACGGGAGATGCAAGCCGCTCATTTGCTACGCGCTCCTAGCTAAGTCCGGAATCTGGACCCACCCTAACCTGTCAGTGGCTGGTCCGTCCAGTTTTCGGACTCACCTGGTATGCTCGTGGCCATGGTTGCCGTTTCCGCGCAGCCACGGGAGTGTTCCGTGGCGCGCACGCTCGAAATCGTCGGCGAGAAATGGGCGCTTCTGGCCGTCCGGGAGGTCTTCCTGGGGAACGGCCGCTTCGATGAGATGGTTCGACGGACCGGGGCGCCGCGCGACACGATGGCCGCCCGCCTGCGCGTCCTGGTCGGCTCGGGAATCCTGGAGCGACGGCAGTACTCCGCGCATCCTGTCAGGTTCGAGTACCACCTGACCGACGCCGGGCGCGATCTGTACCCGGTGATCCTCACGCTAATGAGGTGGGGGGACCGGCATCTCGCCGGACCAGCGGGACCGCCGCTTGAGCTCGAGCACCGGTGCGGCCACCCGCTGAGCGCGCAGCTGGTCTGCGAGGCATGCGGCGACCCGGTGGTTATAGGGGAGACCAGGGCCGTCAGAAACCGGTGACGGTGCCGCCGTCGTACAGGTAACCTCAGCCGGGAAATGAGAGCAGCAGGCCTTGACTGAGGACCAGACGGATGACGGGTTCGCATCCGATGAGCTCGGCGCGATAGACGGGATCGACACGTCGGTCGCTCATCCGGCTCGGGTGTACGACTACTGGCTGGGCGGCAAGGACAACTTCGCTGCTGACCGGGAGGCAGCCGAGCGCGTACTCGCGGCCACTCCCGGACTGCGTTTCCGGGTGCAGGCGAACCGGGCCTTCCTTGCCAGGGCGGTTAGGTACCTGGCAGGCGAGGCCGGCATCCGGCAGTTCCTCGACATAGGGACAGGCATTCCGGCGGCGAACAATACGCACGAGGTTGCCCAGTCGGTCGCGCCGGACTCCAGGGTCGTGTATGTGGAACGTCCATGCCAGGGCCCTGCTGGCCAGCAGCCCGCAGGGATCGACCCAGTACGTCGAGGGGGACCTGCGAGACAGCGGCCCGATCCTGAACGCGGCAGCCGCCACGCTGGATTTCGCTCAGCCGGTCGCGCTGATGCTGCTCGGGATCATGCACCTGATCTCTGATTCCGAGGAGCCGTACCGGATCGTGGCAGCCCTGATGGACGCGCTGCCGTCGGGCAGTTACCTCGCGCTGTCCCATCCCGCCATCGACATCAATCCCGCTCAGGCCGAGGCGCAGCGACGCTACAACGAACACGTCTCGACCCCGCAGACGCTGCGCACCAGGGGCGAGGTCGCCAGGTTCTTCGACGGGCTCGAGCTAGTGCCGCCAGGTCTGAGCTACGTGCACGCCTGGCGGCCTGACCCGGACGAGCGCGCGCCGTCCAGCACAGTTTCGGCTCACGGTGGCGTGGCCCGCAAGCCGTGATGGCGGTGATATGGCTGGCACCACCGGCCGGCAGATCAGTCGCCGCGCCAGGCTGACCATTTGGACCGCGATCTTCGACTGGGGCGCAGACTGTGGGTTTCCCCGATTCGACGAGCGGCGGGTGACCGTACCGTCATTTTTGTCGGTGCCGATAGGTATGGGGGACCGGCCGACGAGATGGGAGCGTCGGTATCGCACCGAGGTTGCGGTCGATCGCGTCATGGGGCGATCGACCGCAACCGGCGGCCGGGCGGTATCTGAGGCCGCGTCTGACGGCTCCTGGCGTAATTCGCGGCCCGGCAGCCGGCGCGCGAGCTGGGTCCGGGACCTCACGCCGAGCTTCCTGAACACCTTGCCCAGGTGGTATTCCACCGTGCTGGGGCTGATGAACAACTGTTCGGCGATCTCGCTATTGGTCGAACCGTCGGTGGCCAGCTTCGCAACGCGGGCTTCCTGAGGAGTGAGGTCGAGCTCGGTCTCTGGGGTTCGCCTTCTGGCTCGTTCACCAGTAGCGCGCAATTCACTGCGCGCTTGTTCCGCAAGGCCGACGGCGCCCATGGCGAGAAACATGTCCTCGGCAGTGCGAAGCTGGCGTCGCGCATCGCGCCGTCGCCTGGCACGCCGCAGCCACTCACCGTACATCAGGTGCGTGCGGGCCAGATCGACAGCCGCATGGCTGCGTCCAAG
>DASWGE010000281.1:0-3380 GCA_036393895.1 Streptosporangiaceae bacterium
ATACGGCCGGACGACCTCGCCGGAGGACCGCAGATCATCTGCGACAGCGACGCGGATATGGCGATCCACATTCACAAGATCGGAGACAAGCAAGCGGCGATCCATATGATCCGATACGACTACGACGAGGACCGCGACGAGGTTCCGGTGATCCCGAAGATGACGCTGGACGTGCGGCTGGCCCGGCCGTTCCGGATGGCGAAAACCTTCAGCCCCGTCGGCGAAGTGGGCGTGCACATGGGCGTTCGCCGGGATATCAGGGAGATGCACAGCATCGAGCTGACCAACGTGCCGCTGTATAGCGTGATCATGTTGCAGGGGTAAAGCCAGCGTTCCCGAGGGAGGCATCCATGGCCCGTTTCAAGGTCGGCGTGCAATTCGAGCCGCAGCACTGCACGGTCGGTGAGCTGCGCGACGCGTGGCGGCGGGCCGAGGACCTCGGCGTCGACTCGGTCTGGACCTGGGACCATTTCTTCCCGCTGTCCGGCGACTCGGACGGCAGGCACTACGAAGGGTGGACCCTGCTCGCCGCGATGGCGTGCGACACGGTGCGTCCGAGGATCGGCGTCCTGGTGAGCTGCAATTCCTATCGCTCGCCCGACCTGGTCGCCGACATGGCCAGGACGATCGATCATGTTAGCGGCGGCCGGGTGGTCCTCGGCTACGGCGCGGGCTGGTCTGAGCGCGACTACGCCGAGTACGGCTTCGACTTCGGCAGCGTCCAGTCCAGGGCCGCGGCGCTGGAACAAGGCGTTCGCCGGATCAAGGCAAGGCTCGCCAGGCTCAACCCGCCGCCGCTCGGGCCGCTGCCGCTGATGATCGGCGGCGAAGGGGAGCGAGTGACCCTGCGGGTCGCGGCTGAGCACGCGGACATGTGGACGGGGTTCGGGCCGGTGGCGACGTTCGCGCACAAGTCCCGCGTGCTTGACCAGTGGTGCGACAAGCTCGGCCGTGACCCGTCCGCCATCGAGCGCAGCGTTCTCCTCAACGAGCCATCAGACCTCGATCACGTCGACGAGTTCGCGGCGGCGGGAGCGCTGGAGCTTATCGTTCCCGCCCAGGCGCCGTTCGACCTCGAAGCCGTCGAAACCGTCCTGCACATTGCCAGGAGGAGCAGCTGACATGGCCGATTACGAGCCGCTTGACCTGGGGGAGTCGTGCAACGCTGGATTGGACTCGCTCGGCGGCGGCCGGCAGCCGCCAATCGGCGACCAGATGTTCCACGGGCTGCCGTTCCGGATCGGTGACCCGGCCAGACCCGAGGTCGCGTGCTTCGTCCGCGTCATGCCTGGCGAATCTGTCACCATTCCCGTTGACCGCATCGCGGACCGGGTCATCGTGGCGCACTGGCGTGCTGAAGCTGGCGATGGCAATCACCTGGCTCCGGGTCGCGTGGTGGCCGAGTACCGGTTCAGCCTCGCCGGCGCTGACGCGGCCGCTATCGCGGCTCCGGTCCGCGAACGGCTCGAGATCGCGGCGCGACCGGGCGAGGTCTGGGATGCCAGCGGGCCGTTTCTGGCCACCTCAACTACTCAGCTCGGGCTGCCGAGCCGGTACGAGGGCCGGTGGGACGAACTCGGGTTGCGCCAGACCGAGGTCGTCACTAACACACTCGCCGACTACTACTTGTGGGCCTGGGAGAACCCGCACCCACGCTCGGCTATCGACAAGATCGAGCTCGAGGCCGTAGGAGTGCCGGTCATGGTCGCAGCGATCACGATCGCCAACGCAGGGGAGCATCCCTTCCGGCGCGAGGCCGCCAGGACGCTGCGGTTCACGGCGCTGGGCCCGGACGGTCCGCAGCCGCTCCGCGAGCCGGCCGTCGAGGTGGATCGTGGCGTTGCTGGCTACGCGTTCCGCCTGCCGGACTCCGACGCCACCGCGGGCCTGTTGAACGACCCGATGAAGGGCTGGGGAGAGGTCGCGGATCCGGAGAGCGCGCACGCCTACGCGCGAGTCTCGGCGATCGGATCGGCGACGGTAGTGCTGAAGGACGGCGAGGACGAGGTCGGCCGTTTCCGCTGGCAGGATCTCACCCACGACAAGCCCGTCGAGCAGGCCGGCCTGCGCGTCGAGGTCGCGGAACAGGGCCGGAACTGGGTCCACGTGACGGTCCTGGACGATGACACCGGCCGGCCGGTGCCGTGCCGTGTCGCGTTCCGCTCGGCGGCAGGCGTTCCGTATCAGCCGCACGGTCACCACTCGCACGTGAACTCCGACCTGGGGACCTGGCACATCGACGTCGGCGGAGACGTCCGGCTCGGGAGGCTTAGTTACGCCTATATCGACGGAACCTGTCAGGGCTGGCTGCCGACCGGTGACGTGATCGCCGATGTCGCGCGCGGCTTCGAATACGAGCCGCTTCGCGAGCGGGTCCGGATAGCAGCCGGGCAGCGCGAGCTTACGCTGCGGATCCGGCGGTGGACGTCGATGAACGAGCGAGGCTGGTACTCAGGGGACTCGCACGTGCATTTCCTGTCAGCCCAGGGATCGCTGACCGAGCAGCAGGGCGAGGACCTGAACGTGGTGAACCTGCTGCAGAGCCAGTGGGGCAGCCTGTTCACCTCCACCGAGGAGTTCACCGGCGGTCCGGTGGCCACCGCCGACGGCCGTCACGTTACCTGGGTGAGCCAGGAGAACCGCCAGCCGTTCTTCGGCCACCTCATTCTGTGGGGCCTGCAGCGCCCGGTCATGCCGTGGTGCACCGACGGGCCGATCGAGGCCGAGCTCGGCGGATGGCTGGAGACCACGATCAGCGACTGGGCCGACCGCTGTCACGAGCAGCAAGGCACCGTCGTCATCCCGCACTTCCCGCTGCCCAACGGCGAGCCAGCCGTGCTGATCGCCACCGGGCGGGCCGACGCTATCGAGATGATCGTCCAGCGGCGCTCGTTCCACGAGGAGTACTACCGCTACCTCAACTGCGGGTACCGACTGCCGCTGGTTGGCGGTACCGACAAGATGAGCGCGGACGTGCCGGTCGGCATTTACCGGACCTACGCAAGGCTCGGCGACGAGCCCTTCAGCTACGACGCCTGGACGCGCGCGGTGCGCGCGGGCCGCACGTTCTTGAGCGGCGGCCCGATGGTCGACCTGCGCGTCGAGGGCCACGAGATCGGCGATTGCGTCCGGCTGTCCGGGCCCGGCACCGTGCACGTCTCGGCCTGTGCCGAGGGAATCTTCCCGATCGGGACGCTTGAGCTGGTCCAGAACGGCCGGGTCGTCGCCTCGACCGAGGACTCGAGGGGTGCCCGCCGGCTAGACCTCGAGGCCGAGGTGCGGGTCGACGGCAACTGCTGGCTGGCGGCCCGCTGCGGCGGTCCGCACTATTTCGACGCCCCTGGCCACCACGACGGCTGGGCGCGCCGCGTGTTCGCCCA
>DASWGE010000282.1:0-2175 GCA_036393895.1 Streptosporangiaceae bacterium
GTACGCATGCTCTGCACCCTCCTGGCGCCTACCGGCGGCCGCGCGCTGGTAGCCGGCTATGACGTTGCCAGCCAGCCCGGGCAGGTCCGGCTCCGGATCGGCGTCGCACTCCAGGACGCAGCGCTCGACCCCAAGCAGACCGGCACCGAGCTGCTGCGCCTGCAGGGTCGGCTCTACGGCCTGTCCAGCAAGGCCGTGACGCGGCGGCTGGCCGAACTGAGCGAGCTGATCGAGCTGGGTGACGCACTCGACCGGCAAATCGGAACCTACTCAGGCGGGATGCAGCGGCGGCTCGACTTGGCGGCAGCGCTGGTGCATAACCCCCAGATACTGTTCCTGGACGAGCCGACAACCGGGCTGGATCCAGCGAGCCGGGCCCGGGCCTGGTCGGAGATCCTCCGGCTGAATCAGCAGCTCGGCACGACCATCTTCCTGACGACGCAGTACCTCGAAGAGGCCGACGAGTTGGCGCACCGGGTGGGCATCATCGACCGCGGCAGGATCGTCGCGGAAGGCCCGCCGGCCGAGCTGAAGCGGTCAGTCGGCACCGATGTCATCGTCGCCCGCGTGGCCGGCGATGCCATGGCCTCGCGCGCCGTAGTAGCGGCCGTACCAGCTGTGATCAGTGTCGAGGCGCACGGCAGCGAACTGGTTATCGCGACCGGCAACGGCGCAGCCGCCATCAGCCCGGTTGCCCTGGCCCTCGCCAGCAGCAACGTGACTGTGCGCGACCTGACGCTGCGCACCCCAACGCTCGATGATGTCTTCCTTGAGCTCACCGGAAGCCATATCGAACGCAAGAACACGGCGGAGGACCCGTCATGACCTCGCTCACAACGACCGTCAGCCCAGCCCTCTCCGGCGAGGTCGTTCAGGCCCGCCCGGCCGGCTTCCTGCACGACCTGACGTCCGTCGCCAGCCGGGCGCTCCGTGCCGTCCCGCGCGATCCGGCGGCCGTGATCCCGCCGGTGTTCATCGCGCTGTTCTTCTTTATCGTCAACATCGCCACGCTCAAGAAGCTGGCCGGGAACCATCCGGGCTTCAGCTACACCGCGTTCGAGATGGCGACCGCCATTCTGCTCGGCGTCACGGGCGTTTCACGTGCTCCGGCCCTTGTCCTCGACGTGCAGACTCAGTACCTCGACCGCCTGCTCCTGACTCCCGTCCGGCGATCCGCGATCCTGATCGGCCACATGGCCGCCGACGTCGCCGTCGCGGCGGCGCTGACGCTCCCGATCCTGGTACTCGGGGTCATCCTGGGCGTCCGGTTCGAAGGCGGACTGCTCGGCGTTGTCGCGTTCGTCTTGCTCGCATCCCTGTGGAGCCTGGCATTCGCCGGATTCGGATACGCGATCGCCCTCAAGACCGGGAACCCGGCAGCAGTGAACTCCATGTTCCTGCTGTTCTTCCCGTTCCTTTTCCTGACCTCCTCTTACGTTCCGCGCGACCAGCTGGCCGGCTGGCTGAACACGGTCGCTGGGTTCAACCCCGTGACCTACCTGCTCGGCGGTCTGCGATCGCTAGTGCTTGGCAACGGCTGGCAACCGGCCCAGCTCGGCCAGGCGGCTGCGGCTATCTCGGTTGTCGGCGTGATCAGCATGGCCATGTGCTTTGCGGCGCTTCGGGGGAGGGTCAAGCAGAGCTCGAGCGCGAAGTAATGGCCTGCTCAATCGCGACCGATAGGACGGGCCCCCGCTCGATTTTGGGCTGCTGGGGTGCGCGAGCCGGCCGCAAGCTAGGTTGTCACCATGGATGGGCCGCCTGCGTCATATTTTGATACCTCTACCTGGGATCAGCGCGATGTTCTGTCCGGGGGCTCGCGCATGATCCCGGTCAGCACGCCCAGCGGCGAGTTCCGCGTCTGGACCAAGCGGGTCGGGAACAACGCCGATCTCAAAGTGCTCTTGCTGCACGGCGGCCCGGGGGCCAGCAGCGAGCTGTATGAGTCGTTCGACACTTGGTTTCCGCGCGCTGGCATCGAGTACTACTACTACGACCAGCTTGGGTCATTCCGCAGCAGCCGGCCTGACGACGCGTCGCTGTGGACGCTAGGACGGTTCGTCGATGAGGTCGAGCAGGTCCGCCAGGCGCTCGGGCTCGACCGCAGTAACTTCGTGCTGCTCGGGCAATCCTGGGGCGGCCTGCTCGCCTTGGAGTACGCCGTCCGTCACCAGC
>DASWGE010000283.1:0-9259 GCA_036393895.1 Streptosporangiaceae bacterium
TCCGCTCGCTAGCGCCCTCCAGGTAATCGTGCGCGAAATCTGGCGGTCAACCGATCCGGCCGTGCTTGATCCGGCCACAGTCAGCGCCGCTCCGGTGACGGGAGCCGGACGCCCGGCTGCGCTACGGGGCGTGCGACGCCGGCCGTATCACTGGAGACGCCGCCATCCAGGCAGCCAACCCGACTCGGCGGCCCGGCCGCCGGTCTAGCCAGTTCCCACCGGGCTGCTGCCAGCCAGGCCGAGCGCCCGCATGGCCTTCCGGTAGGCAACGGCCACCGCGTCGAACTTCAGGTGTAGCTCGTCGGCCAGGTCGAAGGGAACTCGCTCCGGCCGCTGCGATTCCACCACTACCTGGTCTTGGCCGAAGATGGTGTCCTCGAAGTCCTGCAGGACGCGCTCGGGCTGCTCCAAATTGTAGTTCCGGCCGATGACCACGTACCCGGCACAGCGGTCCGCGCCACGCGGTTGCGAGGCGAAGAAATACACCATCCCGTGCGCCCCGCCCCAGCCGAGCCGCAGCACGATGGTGTACGGCAGATGCAGCTCGTAGCTGCTTCGCCGCTGCGGCGGCCCGGATTGGTCGTTCCCGAATACCGGGAAGTCGTCGCTGTTCGGCGCCTCGGGCCTCACGATCGCGTAGCGCAGGACATTTCCATCGGTACGTACGTCGTGCCTGGGGACGACGGGCCGCTCGGGATCGCCGAGCAGGCCAGGATGCACCCAGGGGAAGTGCCCGAAGTCGGTAAAGTTCTCCACCTGCCGTGCCGCGTCGCACCGCCAGCGGTACGGGCCGGCCTGCACCGTTGCCCACGAGCCGTCCTCCAGCTCAGGCACCTCGGGCAGCGGCCACCGAGGCTCATCAAGCGCGACCCAGATCAGGCCGTAGCGCTCCTTAGCCCGGAAGGCAGGCACCCGCGCCTTAGGCGGCACCCTCGCCGGGTCTTCAAGCTGCGGGATGGCGACGCACCGGCCATCGCCCGCGTACCGCCAGCCGTGATAGCGACAGACGAGCTCGTCGCCACTGACCCAGCCAAGGGAGAGCGCGGTACCCCGGTGCACGCACAAGTCGGACATGGCCCGCAGGCCACCTGGCCCGCGCCAGACGACGAGTGGCTCGCCGAGCAGGTCCGTGCCGATGGGCTTGTCGGCCAGATCGGAAGTGAAGGCCACGGGATGCCAGCACGCCCGCAGCGCCTGCAGGTCAGCGAAGACGCCAGGACGCGGGGATGATCGGACGCCGAATGCGGGTGCAGAGGTCATAGCTGACGGTAACTCCCGGGCCAGACGAGACCTCAGCGAATACCGTGATCGGTCGCCGAACCGTATCGGCGACTTGCGACCGCTTTTGCGGAGAACGGCTTGTGCCGGCCAATTGAGTCGGCAATGCTGATCTGACGTTCGCCCGACCACGACATCGCAGGAACTCAGCAGCTGATGGAGTTATCCGCCCTCCTCACGTTCGGCGTCGGCCGAGTCGCTAGCGCAGCACTGATCGGACGGCTGCCCGGAATAGCCGTGTTCGGCGCGGGCCTGATCGCCGGCGCGCTGGTGGCCGCGCTCGCCGGCAGGCCGGCTGTCCGTAGCGATGAGGTTCATGCGGGAGCGGCGCCGGCTCTGGCGATGTCGGCGGGGGAGCGGGCCGCACCCTGGTCACCTAGGCTTCGGCCGGGCGAGGCAGCACGCTCTTCAGCGCGGGACGCACCGCAATGCGGGCAGGCCGGCTCCATAGCCGGGAAAGCCGAAGGCTGGGGCCGGGCCGGCCGGGACCAGCACGAGCCTTGTCAGGAGCCCAGCCTGCGCATCGGCATACTTGGCTCGCTGACCGTCAACGGCCAGGCCGGCGCCCTCGTGCCCGCACAGAGCCAGCTGATCGTCGCGCTGGCGCTGCACAGGAACGGCCTGTCCAACACGCGGCTGCGAAGTCTCCTTGGCGCCGATGCCGGTCATCCCAAGCCCGCTGACTCCCTCAGGCAGCTCATCGCCCGCACCCGCAGGGCGCTGGGCCGCGCCGCCGACGGGCGTGAGTGGATCGAGCATCTTGGCCAGGGGACCTACGCCCTGCATCCGGACGCCCGGGTAGACTACCGCGAGTTCGAGACGCTGACCGCTGCTGGCATCGCCTCGGTCGATGCGGGACCGCTGGCCGAGGCCCTGGACCTCGTCCGCGGCCAGCCTTTCACCGGCTGCTACTACTGGTGGCTCGAACCGGCGCTCGTCGAGTCGGTAACTGCGAGAACCGTCGCGTCCGCGGAGACGCTGGCGCAACTCAGGCTGGCCGGCGGCGATCCGGCTGCGGCCGTCAGGGCGGCCAGGATCGGTCTCGGCGCCGACGCGTCCGCCGAGCAGCTGTGGCGGATCATGATGCGCGCCGAACACGCGGCAGGCAACCTGGCCGGCGTTCGCGGCGCCTGGGGCCGCTGCCTGGACGTGGTCTCCGAGGTCGCGGCCGACGGCCAGCCCGACTCGGCTACCTCAGCGGTTTACAGCGAGCTGCTCGCTCGCTGACGTCGCGCAGGCCGCTCAGCGCGCCTCATCTCACCGATTTCCCTGCTCGTCGGAGACCGACCGGTAACATGCTCGGCAGTCAGCGTCGGACGCCGCAGGGCGCTGATTGCGGGTCCCTGGCCCGCACTTTTTGTCGCGCGGCGTGCCGGGTTTGGACGCAGGTGAAACGATCGTCTTATGGAGTCACGTCGCAAACCGCTGCGACCAGCGGTCATGGCGGCGTTGACGCGCGCCGGTAACGCGGCCAGGACTCCGGCCGACGACCCGCACCTGCTGGTCGAAGATCACCTGGAGCCGCGGGTCCGGATACCGGCCGACCTGGTCCGCAGCGTCATCGCGGTGATCGAGATCGGGATGCTGGCCGGCCTGGCGCTGCTGGCGAACGCAACGGCGACCGGAGTCGAGGTCGACCTGGTCGGGGCCAGCCGGCGACTTCCGGCCGCGCTGCTGCAGCTGATCGGATGGGCCGGCCCCGTGGCCCTGCTGATCCTGCCGATCGCGCTGGCGATCAGGCTGCTCATGGTCAGGCAGAATCGCAGGCTCGCCGAGGCGGTCGCCGCTGGCGGGATCACCGTCGGCGTGGTGGCCCTCGTCAATACGCTGCTCAACCAGCCATTCCTGCGCCAGCTGCAGATCGCGCTGCACACCACGACGGCCGGAGTGACCGGGCGGCATGAGGCCACCCTGGACGGTCTCCTGGCGGGCCTGGTCGCCTACGTCACCGTCGTGGGCCTGCGCGGCCGGGCACACTGGCGCACCGCGTTCCTGACCGCTGTCGGGTTCTACGCTGTCGCGAGGCTCGCTGCCACCCAGCAGACCCACACAACCGTCCTTTCGCTGCTAATCACGATCGCGATCGGCTCGGCGGTCGGATCAGGGCTCAGGTACGCGCTCGGCACCACCACTGGCCGGCCTACGGCGGCCGAGATCGCCACCGCCCTCAGCACCACCCTCAACACCGGCCAGACCCCGATCGTCGCCATCCGCAGGGTCGCCAACGGCAGCCCTGAGGTCCGCAGGTACGCGGCCACCGCGCGTGATGGCGCGCTGCTCGACGTGACCGTCTTCGACCGGGACCAGCAGGCCGCCGACGCCTTCTACCGGCTGTACCGGCGGGTCAGGCTGAAAGCCAACGTCTCGCGAAGAGCGCCGCTGTCGCTAGAGGGTGCCATCGAACGGCAGGCGCTGCTGATTTACGCGACCGAGGATTCTGGCGTGATTACACCGCGGCTGCGGGCGGTGATCAGGGTCGGGCCCGAAGCGGCGGCGATCGCCACCGATCACGTCGCGGGAAAGACGCTGGCCCAACTCGGCGAGGCCACGACGGATGATCAGCTGAGGCAGGTCTGGGACACCGTGCTCCAGCTGCACAGGCACCGGGTGACGCACCGGGCGCTGACCGGCGACCGGATCATTCTGGTAGCCGGGCATGATGCTGAGGACATCGCGCTGCTCGAACCAGGCAACGGCGACATAGCCGCCACCGATCTGCAGGCCAGGCTCGATCTGGCCCAGCTGATCGCGCAGACCGCGCTGCTCGTCGGACCTGACCGGGCCGCCGGGATCGCCACCGAGAAGGTGCCGAGGGACGGGCTGCTCGGGCTGGTCTCGCTACTCCAGCCGGTCGCGCTCCACCGGTCGACCCGCTCGGCGCTGCGGGGCAGGAAGAACGTGCTCGCCGATGTCCGCAAGCGGCTGATGGCCGCTGCACCGGACGGGGAGGTGATGGCAGCTCAGCTTGAGCGGGTCAGGCCGCGGACACTGATTACCCTGATCGCGGGCGTCTTCGCAGCGTACGTACTGGCAGGCCAGCTGGCCAATGTCTCATTTTCCAAGCTGCTCGCGCAGACAAATCCCGAATGGAGCCTGATCGCGCTGGCGTGCTCGGCCGCAACGTACGTGGGCGCGACCCTGGCGATCTCAGGCTTCGTGCTCGAACGGCTGAACACGCTGCGGACCTTCCTCGTGCAAGTCGCAGCATCGTTCGTGATCCTGGTCACGCCCGCGGCCGTGGGCGGCGTCGCCCTGAACGTGCGGTACCTGCGCAAGGCCAAGCTCAGCGCGACTGACGCGGCCGCGAGCGTGGGCGTCACCCAGGTCATGTCGTTCGCCGTCTTCGGCGTGCTGGTGGTGATCTCGGCGGCCATCGCCGGATCATCCACGGCGGCGAAGGCGCTCACGCCGCCGCACTGGGCCTACATCGCGCTGGCCATCCTGGTCGGTCTCACGCTGATGGTGCTGGCCCTGCCCGCGGGGCGCCGGCAGCTGTTCTCGCGGGTCAGCTCGGTAGCGAGCCAGGTCATTCCCCGCCTCGTTGACGTGGCCCAGCGCCCGGCCAAGCTCGCCCAGGGAGTCGGCGGCTCGGTGCTCGTGAGCGTTGCGTACATCCTGTGCCTCGCGGCATCGGTCCGGGCGGTCGGTTACGCTCACGTGCCGCTGGCCAGCATCGCGGTGGTCTATCTGGCCGGGAACGCCGCGGGCTCGTTCATCCCGACACCTGGCGGCATCGGAGCCGTCGAGACCGCGCTGTCCCTCGCGCTGGCTGGCGCCGGGCTGACGGCCGCTGCGGCGATCACGGCCGTGCTGCTGTTCAGGACCGTCACCTTCTGGCTGCCGGTACTGGCCGGCTGGGTATCGCTGCACTACTTGCAGCGCAGGGACCTGATCTAGGCCGCAGGTCGCGTTCCTGAGCCGCAGGTCGCGTTCCTGACTGGCCGGGAGCGCTAACGAAGCTGATCGCGCCCGCCTGACCCCGATGACGGAGAGCACGAGACCGACCGCAGCGACGATCGGC
This sequence comes from Streptosporangiaceae bacterium, assembly GCA_036393895.1. Taxonomy (GTDB): domain Bacteria; phylum Actinomycetota; class Actinomycetes; order Streptosporangiales; family Streptosporangiaceae; genus Chersky-822. Next base: position 5,300 of record DASWGE010000283.1, read on the forward strand.
CCGATGATCGCCCACACTGAATCTCCCGACATGAAGCTGCCGCCGATCACGCCGAATCCCTGCAGTGCCCAGATCACCCCGGCGATGGTCAGTACCACGCCCACCGCCGTCAGTATGCCGCTCCGCATCAGCTACCTCCAGGCAAGCTCGGCTAGGCCAGCCGCGCCGTTGCCATGGCAGCGGCCAGCAGGACGACGCCCCATGACAGAGAACGCAGCGCGCGCTCGAGCGGTTCAAGCAGGCGGGCGGCGTCCAGGGTCGTCACCTCGCCCGAGCTCAGCGTGATGCTGCCCGAGACGGCGGCTGTGCGGCGCCGCAGCATCCTCGCCGGGGTGCTGAGATGCCGCTGGCCGGCCGAGAGGGCCATCGCAGCCGCCGCAACGAACACCGGCGCCACGTCGATGCGGCCAGCCTCGGCAACATACCCGGTCAGGGCGGGAAACGCCCCCCACGCGGCGGCGAAGCCCAGGTCGGTATGAATAATCCCGCCGAACAGCTCGGCGTTGTAGCCCACGACGAGCAGCGGACCGACGATCATGAACGGCAGCAACACCCAGCCGACCCGGGTAATCCCCACCGCTCCCAGGCCCACCGCTCCGGCCAAGCCCACGACAGTGACTGCCACGAGCACGGGCCCGGGAATCGAGGTCCGCAGCGGCCTGCCGTGCAGTTCGTCGAGCGCGTGCGCCGCGAGCCCGACCGCGAGGAAGAACGCGATCAGCGTCGCCACGAGCCGGTCCAGCCTGACCTGCGGGGCCAGCATGGCGCCGATCACCACGTAGGACAGGTGCCAGGCGGTGAAAGGAGGATGCAGCAGGGTCCACCAGTCCCGCAGCGGCCCAGAACCGGCAGCGTAGTAGGCCGGCCTAGCCTGCGGTTCAGCCACCTGACCTGGTTCCCCACATGACGAGCCCGCCCCCCAGGCTCATCAGCTTGACCCCCACGTCGGTGAAGCCAGCCTCGCGCCATGCCCTGGCCGTCCAGCTGACCGGGTACCTGCGGTAGTGCCCTCCGATGTTGGGGCCGAGGAACCTGCCCACGACGAACCACTCGCGGCCGCCCGTCGCCAGCCCGCCGAGCGGCAGCAGCAGGCGGGTGTAGAGCCACCAGGCGGCGTGCCAGAACGGCGAAGGCGGCACGCAGAACTCCAGGCTGGCGACTCGCCCGCCTGGCTTGACTACCCGGGCGAGCTCGGCGAGGGTCGCCTGCGGGTCATCCACGTAACGCAACAGGTACGTGAAAGTGAGCGCGTCGAAGCTGGCGTCAGGAAAAGGCAGTTGCTCCGCGCGGCCTGCCACGAGCGCGATCCGCCCGGTCAGGCCCGTGGTGGCCACCTTCCCCTGGCCGTGGCGCAGCATCTGCTCGGTCAGGTCAACGCCCACCACGCGGGCATCGGTCCGCCTGGCCAGCTGAATGGCCACGCCCGCGGTGCCTGAAGCGACGTCGAGCACCGTCTTGCCAGGCGCCCGGACGATCTCGTCGACCATGGCCCGCCGCCAGCGTCCGTTCTGCCCGAAGGAGAGGATCTCGGCGAGGCGGTCGTAGCGGGCGGGCAGGGGGGTGAAAAGGTCCTGGGCGAAGGTGTTGCGCTCGGCTGAAGTCGAGAGCGGCACGGGCGTCTCCTTAGCTGCTCGCAGAACTTCACGGTACGCCCTGGACCGCGGTTCAGCGCCAGACCGGACGATTACTACTCCAGACCGGACGATTACTACTCCACCGTGACGGACTTGGCGAGGTTGCGCGGCTTGTCGATGTCACGGCCGAGGCAGAGGGCCGCGTGGTAAGCCATGAGCTGGATCGGGATGACCAGCAGGACCGGGTCGAGCTCGCGCTCGTTCTTCGGGACCGTGATCCGCTGGCCCTCGCATTCGGGCACATCCGGGTGGGTGATCACGACAAGGCGCCCGCTGCGGGCCCTGATCTGCTCGATCGCCCCTAGATTGCGATCGGTCAGCTCGTCGTCTGGCACTATCGCGACCGTCGGCAGCTCCTCATCGATCAGTGCCAGCGGGCCGTGCTTGAGCTCGCTGGCCTGGTACGCCTCGGCATGGCGGTAGGTGACCTCCTTGAACTTCTGAGCACCCTCCCTGGCGACAGGGAAGGCGCGGACCCGGCCGATGAAGAATAGGCTCCTGGCCGCCGCAAGCTCGGCAGCGATCTCGGCGATGCGCGGCTCGCCGGCCAGCACCTGCTCGATCTGCCCTGGCAGCTCCTTAAGCCCGGCCACAATCCGCTGCCCGTCGGTGATTGACAGGTCGCGGACCCGGCCGAGTACTAGCGCGAGCATCGCGAAGCCGATAGCCATGTGGGTCAGGGCCTTAGTCGAGGCAACCGCGATCTCCGGACCCGCATGCAGGTAGATCCCGCCGTCGCACTCCCGCGCGATCGTCGAGCCCACGACGTTGACCAGGCCGACGACCTGGCCGCCCTTCCGCTTGACCTCTCGGACGGCGAACGCGGTGTCAGCCGTTTCGCCCGACTGGCTGACCGCGACATAGAGCGTGTCCGGCTCGATGACCGGATTTCGATAGCGGAACTCCGACGCCGCCTCGGCGTCGGCCGGCATCCTGGCGAGCTCCTCGATCAGCTGAGCCCCGACCTGGCCCACATAGTAGGCAGACCCGCAGCCCAGGATCTTGACCCGGCGAAAGCTCCGCAGCTCGCGCGGTCCGAGGTTCAGCCCGTCGAGCCTGGCGGTCCCGAACCGGTCATCCAGCCTTCCGCGCAGCATCCGCTCGACCGAACCCGGCTGCTCGAGTATCTCCTTGCGCATGTAGTGCTGGTAGCCCGCGAGGTCGACGTCATCGGCGGCCAGATCGATGCTCACCGGCGTCTTCGCGGTATTCTCATCCTCCTTACTGAAGGTGCGGAACCCGGCTGCGGTCACCGTCGCGAGCTCGCCATCGTCCAGGTGCACGACGGAGGTGGTGTGCCGGACAAGCGCCGACAGGTCGCTGGCGATGAACATCTCGCGATGGCCGACGCCGAGTATCAGCGGCGAGCCGTTCCTGGCGACCACGATCCGGTCCGGATGCAGCTGATCTGTGACGGCGAACGCGTAGGTGCCCGTGATCTGGCCGAGCGCGTCCATGACAGCTTCCTCAAGCGATGCAACGCCCGCGTTCGCGATCAGGTGCGCGACGACCTCGGTGTCGGTCTCCGAGCTGAACGTCTCGCCCTTAGCCAGCAGTTCCTCGCGCAACTCCGTCGCGTTATCGATGATCCCGTTGTGCACGACGCTGATCCGGCCGTCTTCGCTCACCTGCGGGTGCGCGTTGGACTGGGTCACCGGGCCGTGCGTTGCCCACCGCGTGTGCCCGATGCCCATCTTGCCGCTCAGCCGCCGCGGCAGCGACGCCTCAAGCTCCCTGACCCGGCCAACCCGGCGGAAGACCTGAGTACCCCTCGGCGAGACGATCGCGATCCCGGCCGAGTCGTAGCCACGGTACTCCAGCCTGGACAGTCCTTCCATCAGGATCGGGACGGCGTCCTGGCCCCCGATGTAGCCGACGATTCCGCACATGCGATGGCGGTCCTCTCTATCCGTATACGATCCTGCGCAACTGCCGCTCAGACAGGTCAGGCGCGGCGACGAGCCGCTCCGCGAGTTCCGCGGCGATCACGGCGAAGATCTCATTGTTTCGCTTTCCGTACATCTGCAGGTGCGTATGACGGCGCCTGACATAGATCTCGACCGGCTCCTGGTACCAGCCGATGACATCGGCCACCACGCGAGCCGCCTCGCCAGGCGAGAGTCCGGTGGAGGCGGACACTCTGCTGATCACCTCCGCGTCCACGCCCCCATCCTGCGGTCCCGGAACGCCAAACGCCAAGTGTTTGCCCGAATTCGGGCAGAGAATTGACTCTCAGACCGGTGCATCCGACCTATCGGTCCGGATGTAGCGCGCGATACTGTCACCATGCCCTCTCCGGCCCTGCAAGCAGCGGACGATGCCGGCC